>JAESRJ010000378.1 GCA_016764715.1 Kordiimonadaceae bacterium
ATATTGTAGGCGGGGCAGCCGTTACGGAGGAGTTTCACCCAGGCTACAGAAACTCGTCAGCCTCTTATACTGTTAGCTTGCTTAACCCGCAGGTAATTTCGGACATGGGGTTGTATAGTCACGGGTTAAAAATTGTTGAGCGAAAAATGTCCAATTTTTTTCCACTTGGAGGTACTGGGTATTTGTCGTTTCCTGTTGGAAACGAACAGAAACGCGCTGAATTCGCTAAGTTTTCTAAAGCCGATTCCGAGAATTTGGACCGCTTCGAATCCGACCTCGAGGCCGTTGCAGACCAGTTGCGAGCTCATTTGTTGAAGTGTCCACCCAATGCGGGCGGTGGCATTGCGGATCTCCTGAAAGCCGCAGTTCTGGGATTAGGCGTTATAAAGCAACCGCTTGAAGTGCAGCGGCTAATGCTTGATATGGCCGCGCTCTCTGTGGCTGATTTTCTCGATCGGTATTTCGAATCGGATGTCATTAAAGCGGCTTTTGCCTTTGACGGTATTGTCGGCGCTTATACCAGCCCTTATGCGCCAGGGACGGCTTACGTTTTGCTTCATCATGCCTTTGGCGAGGTGAACGGAAAAAAAGGCGTTTGGGGGCATGCTATTGGTGGGATGGGGGCGATCACTCAAGCTATGGCCTCAGCCGCAGTGGAGGCAGGCGTTGAAATCAGGACAGGGAGTGCTGTTGCGCGGGTTCTCACCGCCGGAAGTGGTAGCAAAGCCAAGGCGGTTGGTGTTTTGTTGAAAGACGGCAGCACTGTTTCGGCGCGAGCTGTTTCGGCGAATGTTGCGCCAAAATTACTATTCGCCGAAATGGTTGATTCTGCCTTGGTTCCTGCGGATTTCGCAACGAGGGTGAAGAACTTGCAAAGTGGGTCTGGCACTTTTCGTATGAATGTTGCCCTCAGGGAACTTCCGAATTTTACCTGTTTGCCGTCGAAAGTTGAAGCACTGCACCATTCGTCAGGCATCGTTATTGGGCCAAGTGTTGACTATCTAGATGAGGCATATTCAGACGCCCGAAAATACGGTTGGTCGCGGCGACCCGTTATCGAAATGCTAATCCCTTCGACTTTGGACGATACGCTGTGCCCCGAGGGTCATCACGTTGCGAGCCTTTTCTGCCAGCAGTTTTCGCCTCACCTGAAAAACGGGGCGACCTGGGATGACCACCGAGAGGCCGCTGCTGATTTGATTATACAAACAATAACAGAGTACGCGCCCAACTTTGAAGCCAGTATAATCGCCCGGCAAATTCATTCACCGCTGGATCTTGAGCGAAAATTTGGCTTAATCGACGGTGATATTTTTCACGGGCAACTGACAATGAACCAATTATTTAGTGCGCGGCCCATTCTAGGATATGCGGACTATAAAATGCCCTTGAAGAACCTATATTTATGCGGGTCTGGCGCACATCCCGGCGGCGGAGTTACAGGCGCGCCAGGGCATAATGCGGCGAAAAAGATAATCTCGGATCTGTAACCAAGTGATTGGCCTGCATGATGAAACCCCTTTTTAGACAGGTCTTTGGTCCTTGTAAGACAGATCCTTGGCCCTTGCGATTCTCGGTAGGACCTGGTGCCCAGTAGCCTTGGGGGCGTGTTTTACTATGTACGCTTGTGTTAGGGGATTCATTTGCACTATTTAGGTAAAATTAGCGCTTTCTTTGAGCGTCGTTAAAACTCAATTAACGATTTGGGCATAGGCTTTTGGCAGATGGGGTTTGAATTATTGCCCGGTTTGGGCGGATTGAGAAAGACAGGCCATGGCGGAAAAGCTCGCGGCTGAAAAACTCGAATATTTATTACCGCAGGAACTGGATCTGCTGGCGGCTGAAGGCTTGAAATGTAAGCTTTTGGACCTGGTGCACCATGAAGGTGACCTCACCCTTGATGGGCGAGAGGTGGAGCGTGTTTCCACCCCGTGTGTCGAAATCTTAGTGGCCGCGGAAAGTGCTTTTTACGAGTCTGGTCGTAAGCTGCGTATTTACGAACCCAGTGATACTTTAAGCGATGCATTTAAGTCCTTAGGCCTCGTAGCCGAAATAGAAAAATGGAGTGTTTCCTAATGGCTAAAAGAATTCTCGCGGTGGACGATTCTAAGACAATGCGGGACATGGTCTCTTTCACCCTAAAGGGCGCTGGCTATGAGGTTTTGGTCGCTGACGACGGCGTAAACGCTTTAGGCGCACTGAACGGAGAAGATATTGATCTAATCATCACCGACGTAAATATGCCGAATATGAACGGCATTGAACTGGTGCAGAAATTACGGGCCAACCCAAAATATAGAGCAACGCCAATCCTGATTTTAACAACCGAATCGGATGCCAGTTTAAAGCAACGTGGCCGGGAGGCCGGGGCTACCGGCTGGATAGTAAAACCCTTCGTGCCGGAGAAATTACTGAAAGTCGTAGGCAAGGTTTGCGGTTAAAAACGAGGGTTTACGGCTAACATTACCCTTGCAGCACATGCCAGAGTTTACGGCCATAGGCAGGCCAGATTGCATGACCTGCCAGCGACTATCAACAGCTGTCACACCGTGTGACAGAGTGAGACAGAATGAGACAAGTTTACGGCCATAGGCAGGCCAGATTGCATGATTTGTCAGCGGACAAAAAACGACTGTCATGCTCGGTGATAAGGTCAAACAGAATGAGACATGTTTAGGCCATAGGCATGCCAGGTTGCATGAGCGGTCAACGAGTAAAAACGACTGTCATAACCGGTGATAAGGTCAGACAGAACGAGACAAGTTTACGGCCGTAGGCAGGCTAGATTGCATGACCTCGGTACGACTAAAAACGGCTGTCACACCGTGTAACAGAATGAGACAAAATGAGACAGCTAGAGACAAATTGAAACCTAGCGGGCCAGAAAACAGTCCGCCATCGTGAAAATAGTTAAAGCGGCAGGGAAGAGGATCGGCGTCAGGACAAATAGGCCATAAACACGTTTTTCTGTGATTTCCCTTTTTCAGTAGGGTGAAAACACGAATCCTACTTTTTGGCCCGAAATATCTGACCCTAAAAATTCCCCGTCAAAGAAATATGAGTGCGCGCGCTACGCCTTTGCCGAACCAGTCGACACTGGGGTGAGAGCAACGATAAAACTTAGCGTGCGGGAATAACAGTCGAGCACAGTCAGGCCAGAAAAGCTCGAAGAAGCGTTTTACAGTGATACGTCTCAGTCACTAATCGACCACTGCGGAATACCAGTACCCAGTTTTTGTCCACTATCTAGTTCTTTGTCCAGTATCTAGTCTTTTGTATCGAGTTCTCGGCCTCAAAAATACCTCGCGACCAAAAAACAACCTGTTTCAGTTCAGTACCCGTTCGGAGTTTTCAACCAGAAACCAGTTGGGTAGATTATGTTACCAGCCGATCATGACGATCCATTTGCGCAGTTTAAGACCACTTTCTTTGAAGAGTGCTCTGAATTGCTGGCAGACATGGAAACCCATTTGGCCGATCTGGAATCGGGCGAGTACGAAAACGAAACATTGCACGCTATTTTTCGGGCAGTGCATTCGATAAAAGCAGGGGCTGGTGCGTTCTCTTTCAACCGCTTGGTCGCCTTCTCCCACAAATTCGAATATTTGCTGGATGAAATGCGCGAAAGCCGGCTGGATATTTCTGAAAAACTGATCGAAACGCTGTTTCGGTCTTTTGATATCCTGTCTGACCTAATTGATTTCGCCCAAAATTCCGAAGTGCCAGATGACAGTTTCGGTGAAGATGCACTGTTGGCAATTCAAAGTTTCCTTGGTGAAACCACCATTGAACAGGCGCCCACTGTGGGCGAAAGCACGGCTGGCGGTTCCTTTGATGACGGCGAAGATGAAGTTCATCATTACCGGATAGAGTTCACACCGCACGAGGCCATGTACCGCCACGCCAATGAACCGCTGTTGATCATCCGCGAACTGAAAGAGCTCGGTGAAGTTAACACCAAAATTGATATGAGCCGCTTGCCGGATCTGTCGGTCATGGAACCTGAAGATGCGTACTTCAGCTGGGTGTTCGAATTGTGGACCACTTTTTCTCGTGACGATGTTGACGAGGTGTTTGAATTCGTCGTTGATGATTGTGATTTGACGATCATTACGGTTGATGACAGCGGCCATGTAACGGCCGTAGATGTCAGCCTTGCCGACGACGGTGACGACGACGAAGGCTTTGGCCTTTTCGCAGACGATCCGCCTGAGCTGGATGTCCCCGCGGACGCCAGTTCACCTGCGAGCGCAGCTGAAGGCCCGGCAGAAACCCCTGCTAATGCTGCACCTTCAGCTGCAGCTGGGTCTTCTCCAGTTGCATCCTCTATTTCCCCCCCAGCTTCCCCGGAAGAAAGTGGCGCAAACGCTGCCGCTTCTTCTGGGGAGCGCACGCCTGCAGCAGCAACTGCAGGCGGCGGCCAGGGCGAGGCGGAACCTCCCGCTCCCACAGGAACTGCAGCCGCACCCAAAGGGCCCGGCGCACCGATGGCTAAGGCCGCTTCAATCCGCGTCGATGTCGACAGGGTAGATACCTTGGTGAACATGGTCGGCGAACTGGTGATCACACAGGCGATGCTGCTTCAGGAAATCGAAAACAGCGGCTTGGCCAGCACAGACCGGATTTCCACGGGTATGGGCGAAATGTCTACGCATATCCGAGATTTACAGGAAAATGTGATGGCTATCCGTATGCAGCCTGTAAAATCCGTTTTCTCGCGCATGCCCAGGATCGTGCGCGATGTATCGAAGAAGCTAGAGAAAAAGATCAAGCTCATCACCATTGGTGAAAATACCGAGGTCGATAAAACGGTTATTGAGGAACTGGCGGATCCGCTTACACACATGATCCGCAATTCGCTGGACCACGGTTTGGAAACACCCGCGGAGCGGATAGCCGCCGGTAAATCTGAAGAAGGCAGCATCACACTATCTGCGGAACACCGGGGCGGCAGGATTGTTATCGAAGTCATAGATGACGGGCGCGGTATTAACCGGGATAAAGTTTATAAACTTGCGCAGGAAAAAGGCGTAATTGAAAAAGATGCAGAGCTATCGGATCAGCAGATTGATAATCTCATTTTCGCACCCGGTTTTTCAACGGCGGACGAAATAACGGATTTATCCGGTCGCGGTGTGGGCATGGATGTGGTGCGCAGAAATATCCAGTCGCTTGGCGGGCGGGTATCGGTGCATTCCACACCGGGCAAGGGCACGCGGTTCCTAATGACCCTGCCGCTTACGCTTGCTGTCCTTGACGGCATGATTGTTGGCATCGGTGGCCAGCGCTATGTAATCCCCATCAACAGCATTTTGGAGACCGTTCGCCCGACACCTAAACAAGTCGATGAACTTGTTGGCGGCGGCATTGTGGTGTTCATCCGCGGTGAATATATCAGGATCGTACCTGTGGGTAAGATCTTCACGTTGCCAGGGGCCATATCTGATCCCACTAATGCACTGGTAATTTTGGTCGAAACCGAAGGCGGTAATGTCGTTGGCCTGCTGGTGGACGAACTACACGGCCAGCAGCAAGTTGTCATCAAGTCTTTGGAAACAAATTATAAACAAGTTGCCGGCATTGCATCAGCCACAATTTTGGGTAACGGAAATGTCTGCTTGATTATGGACATTGACCAGTTGGCCAAAATGCGGGAGACCGGCTCAAATTTTGAATTCAATGAGGGCTACGGCAACCACCGGTTGGCTGCCGAATGACAATAAACCCTATTTGTGAGCCGGTTTTTGAAGCACTTGAATACACCGTCACAGTAGGAATTGGTAACGTATAGATGTGAGAAACAACCTGTGAATTCAGGCCTCGCGAACCAGCTAAAAGTAAAGCGTAATAAAACGAAAAAAGTGGGAAAAGGTTTAGAAAAAATAAACCTTCCAAGGCGCATTCTAGGGCGCTCAATTATAAAAATATGCCGCGAAAAGCGGTGCTGTAACTAGTGCTCAGGAAGATTAATAACAAGGATGGCTGCAACAAGCCGTTCGTTTGATTGGAAGGTACGGTTATGGCCGACGAAGTCGCCAACGATCCGGGTGTTCCTGCTGCATTCGATCCGAAAATGCTGGGCAAGGTGCAAACCGCTCAGGCTGAGCAGGAAACTGAAGCCGGACAAATGGTGCAATTTGTCTCGTTCCGGGTTGATGACAGCGAATATTGCATCGATATTATGGTGGTGCGGGAAATTCAGGGCTGGGTCAATGTGACCACGCTCCCGAACACGCCTGAGCATGTGCGCGGTGTTCTTAATCTGCGCGGTGTGATCGTGCCGATCTTTGATCTCAGATGCAGGTTCGGCGACGGCCTTACCGAAGCAACCGAGCTGCATGTGATGATCATAGTGGCCGTAGGCGACCGGATCATGGGCCTGCTGGTTGATGCCGTATCAGATATCCTGACAATGAATTCAGATGAAATTATGCCCGTGCCTGAAATTGAGACACGCGGTGACCAACGCTTCCTATCCGGCCTGATACCTGTGGGCGACCGCATGGTGGCCAAGCTGGAAATTGAGAAGCTGTTCGATATTGACGATCTAGTACACCAAGTGAGTAACGCTGCCGAGTGAACCGGCGATAACCCTTTGTTTTCAATTTATTAGACGAAGCCTTTAGGAGGCAATCATGGCGGATATTAGTGTATCAAATGTTGGTGGCAGCCAAACAACTCACGTTTGGGAAACAGCTAGCGGCAAAACCTGGATAACCTTTGCAGTGGCCTTTGCGGCCACTGT
>JAESRJ010000130.1 GCA_016764715.1 Kordiimonadaceae bacterium
CTACGTATAGACGTTTCGTCTGTGATAGCGATTATCAAGAAGGAAAGTGTTGAACGCCCTAAGGCACCTGTTGTTATTCAGGCCGCTAAAGGATCGAAATTTGGTTTGGCAATTCGTATTTACGATGCTGCAGTAGCGGTTGGTGTACCAGCCGGGCAGATTGTAATGGTGCCTAAACAATAAACCTCTGGCGGGGTGTTGCCCCGCCGACTTAGCAGGTGCGCCTGAATAAAGCGCGATTTGGAGAAAACCATGCGTAACCACGCACAACAAGATGACGATGCAGAGATAAACATGACGCCCATGTTGGACGTTGTTTTTATCATGTTGATCTTCTTCATCGTAACGGCCGTGTTCGTTAAAGAATCTGGCTTTGAGGTTGTAAAACCGAACGCAGAAACCGCTCGATTTGAAAAAGCCGTCAGTATTTTGATAGCTGTTTCTGAAGACGGTAAAATCTGGGTTAATCGGGAAGATATCAAACTTGAGGCCGTCAGAACTGCCGTCGAGAAGATGCATTCAGAAAACCCTAAGGGTGCTGTATCCATTCAAGCCGACACAAATGCAGATGCTGTTTTGGTCATGAAAGTCTATGACGCCGTAAGAGACGCTGATATTAAGCGGATCATCATCGGTACGGAGGTAAAATAATGTCTTCACGTATAATTGGTGCGATATTCGCGTCCATAGGCGTCACCTTCGGGCTGTTCATGGTCATGAACTTCTTGGTGAAGCCTGCCGACGAACTTGATCTCAACGACGATCAACAAGTTCGCGTTCTCGATTTTCTTCGGGATATTGAAGATACGCCTCCACAACGTCTAGAGCGTGTTGTTGAAAAACCGGTTGAAGTGGAAGCACCTCCGCCAGAGATCGACACACCGCAGATTGACGTTGCTCGACCGGACAAGCTTAATCTGTCCATCAGCCGCGCAAGCACTGGGGCTGGCGTAAACTTAGGATCTCTTGATCTTGGGCCTAGCACAGACGGCGATTATCTGCCGCTAGTACGCGTTCAGCCACAATATCCTCGGCGCGCCSAGGAACGTGGCGTTAGCGGGTATGTTATCGTTGAGCTTACAGTTTCAGGTGACGGCACAGTRCCGCCAGAAAGTGTTATYATCATCGAAGCTGACCCTAAGGGCTATTTCGAACGCGCAGCTAGAAAAGCGGCTCTGAAGTTCAAGTACAAGCCTAAGATTGTGAATGGTAAGCCGCAGCCTGTTACAGGCGTACGCTACAGATTTACTTTCGATTTGGCTGACGATTAATGGAAAGGAGCATGATCAAATCATGATTAACTTTAAATCCTTCAAGTCCATTCCGGTGATGGCCGCTGCTGTAGCAATGCTAGCTATAGCCCCGATTCCTTCCGGTGGCCTATTTGGCGAGGCAACGGCCGTCGCTCAAAACAAAGAGAAAAAGAAAGTCGCCACCCGTAAGGTGCCGGCTCTCAGCTTGAAAGTGCATAAGCAAATTTCAAAAGCGCAGGAAGCAATGGAACTTGCTGACTTGACTACCGCTAAAGAGATTTTAACAAATGTGCTGGGCAGTAAGCGGATCAATGATTATGAGCGGTCAGTTATCTGGCAGGTTACAGCTCAAATTGCCTTTGAAGAAAATGATACGCCAGCGACCATTGTAGCCTATGAGAAAATTCTAACATTCTCTGAAAGCATTCCGGTCGCGCAGGAACTTCAGACAATCTATTCGCTTGCTCAACTATATTACAGCATTGAGAATTACCCGAAAGCTCTGACATACCTCAATATATGGGAGCCTCGGTCTGCTGAGTTTGTTGGTGTTTCTCAGCTAAACTTCATTGGTACCGTGCATTACGTATTAGGCGATTTTCCAAAGTCTATTAACTATATTGATCGCCTTATTGCCAAAGCACAGGCTGATGACACCGTTGAGATAAAAGAAAGCTGGTACGGGCTAAAGCTATCTTCGCACTGGGAACTGAGCCAGTATGGTAAAGTTCGCGATGTCTTAGAAATTTTGCTCGTTGGTTGGCCGAAGCCTGTTTATTGGAGCCAGTTGGCTGGTGTTTACCAGGAACTTGGCGAGGACGAAATTTCTTACTCCCTGATGGAAGCGTCTTACAAACAAGGTTTTTTGGATGATAAACCTGCGCAGCTAATCAACGTTGCCCAGATTCAGCTTGCTCGTGATGCTCCCATTAAATGTGCTTGGATTCTTAAAAAGGCGCTCAACGAAGATCGTGTTGAGGCCAATGCCAAGAACCTTAAGACATTTGGGCAGTGTTATCTTGCAGCTGCTGAATATACCAAAGCGATTGATCCTCTGAGCCGTTCTGCAACGCAGGAAGACGATGCTGATCTTTGGTTCCAAATTGGTCAGCTTGAAAACGGCCGTGAGCAGCCAAAGGCTGCTATCAAGGCTTTCGATAAAGCGATCGTTGGATATAAAGCCCARAAAACWARWAAGKSTGTRACAMAGCGTTTCCTTACMATGWTGGCGCGCGSAAGAGTGTTGATCGAAGAGAAGCGTTTTAAAGAGGCAAGCAAAGCTTTTGACGAAGCTGCAAAAGTTGGCAAGAAGAAAGGCCAGCGTCGCTCAATTAAACAGCTGCGTGCTTACTTAAAATCCGAACGTGTCCGTGAGGAAACACTCAAGGGATAAAACATCCTCGGGTCTATAATCAAATTATGATAACGGCGTCTCTTCGGGGCGCCGTTTTTTTTGAAAGAGACCGACCCATTTGCTTGCCCAGTGTCTCACCTCAACACCCAAAGCAAACTCCATTTGCGTTGGACTTATACTCCAATGCCCAATAAGCCGGGCAGTAACCTATTGTTATATGAAATAACATTACTCTATTTTTCGTAATGTGATACTATCTCATAAATTTAGTTGGGAGAATACATCACATGAAAAAATTAGCCATTTTCCGATACTCAGTCCGGTCCGCCATCGCAGTGAGTGTTTGCTGCTTAACCTTTGCGCCTTCGTCCATCGCGTTTCCCTTGTCTCATTTGTATACTGAAGTAGAAGCCGCACACCATTTGCCGGCCTCAATCGAGGCGCGTTCCACGGCAGAGCAAAAAAAACGACAAACCGGGGAGAAAAAGAAAGTTGCCACTCGTAAGGTGCCGGCTCTCAGCTTGAAAGTGCATAAGCAAATTTCAAAAGCGCAGGAAGCAATTGAAATTGCTGACTTGGTTACAGCTAAAGAAATTTTAACCAATTTGCTGGGCGGTAAACGGATCAATGATTATGAGCGATCTGTTGTCTGGCAGGTTATAGCTCAAATCGCTTTTGAAGAAAATGATACGCCAGCGACCATTATAGCCTATGAAAAAATTCTAACGTTCTTCGAAAGCATTCCGGTCGCGCTGGAACTTCAAACGATCTATTCTCTTTCCCAGCTTTATTACCAAGTTGAGAACTACAAAAAATCTCTCGAGTACTTGAATATTTGGGAGCCTCGGTCTGTTGAGTTCGTTGGTATTTCCCAGCTTACTTTCATTAGCCAAGTGCATTACGTAATAGGCGACTTTCCAAAGTCGATTGAATATGTTGATCGACTTATCGCCAAAGCACAGACTGATGATACCACTGAGCTTAAGGAAAATTGGTACGGCCTCAAACTTTCATCACACTGGGAATTACGGCAATTCAGTGAAGTTCGCGATGTTTTGGAAACATTGCTCGTTGGGTGGCCGAAGCCTCTTTATTGGAGCCAATTGGCTGGTGTTTACCAGGAACTTGGCGAAGATGAAATTTCTTACTCGCTGATGGAAGCATCTTATAAACAGGGCTTTTTGGATGATAAGCCTGCGCAGCTAATCAACGTTGCTCAGATCCAGCTTGCTCGTGATGCCCCTATTAAATGTGCTTGGATTCTTAAAAAAGCGCTCAACGAAGATCGAGTTGAGGCCAATGCCAAGAACCTTAAGACATTCGGCCAGTGTTATCTTGCTGCTGCTGAATATACCAAAGCGATTGATCCTCTGAGCCGTTCTGCAACCCAGGAAGACAATGCTGATCTTTGGTTCCAAATTGGCCAGCTTGAAAATGGCCGTGAGCAGCCAAAGGCTGCTATCAAGGCTTTCGATAAAGCGATCGTTGGATATAAAGCCCAGAAAACAAAAAAGGGTGTAACACAGCGTTTCCTTACAATGTTGGCGCGCGGAAGAGTGTTGATCGAAGARAAGCGCTTTAAAGAGGCAAGTAAAGCTTTTGATGAAGCTGCTAAGGTTGGCAAGAGGAAAGGCCAGCGCCGCTCCATCAAACAATTGCGTGCCTACTTAAAATCCGAACGTGTTCGTGAGGAAACTCTCAAGGGATAAAACACCCTGGGATCTATAATCAATTTATACAAACGGCGCCTTTTTGGGGCGTCGTTTTTTTTGCTATAAGCGGGTCTTCTTGCCCGATTCTGGTCTCACCCGCGACACCAAAAGAAAATACGGAATTACACAGGAGTTCTTCTCCACCACCCCAGGGCCCGAACAGCAATCATTTGTTATGTGAAGTAACCTCATTCCAATGTTCATAATCGGGCACCACCACAGGATACGGGCAAATACTTACCTACGTCTCCAGGGCAACTCACGTGACCAAATAGCTGCCTTGCTCCCTTTCGAGCCGGATAGGCGTGCCCCTCCTACCCTCAAATCTTTCTCCTAACGGTAGTCGCCGGCCAAATCTGCCAACGCCATGTATAAACGGTCTCCTCATGTTGTTATAATATAACTTTACTTATAGGCTGAATGCTATATTGTTATATTATAACAACATGAGGAGGCCACAATGAAATACACTCGCTATATCCCTATCGCCGGAACCGCAATCGCAACCACTTTCTCTCTGTTTTATTTGATGCAAGCACTTGTTACGACCGAAGACGTCATGATAAACGAAACCCCTGTCATTCGAATGCCTGTGTTCATCAGGGAGATCGATGATCAACTGCCAGTTCGCAAGCCAGAGTTTGTAGAAAAACCAGTTGAAGTCGAAAAGGCACCAGATCCAGAGCCAGTACCAAAAAAAACAGGGCACGGAAAAGGACCCGATATCGGGTTAGGACGTCCTAGTGTCATAGATCATTCCCATGTAGCCGTATTTAACCCCATCGCCGTAGACGGAGAACGCATACCGCTGGTACGTGTTCAACCGGAATACCCTGAGCGATGCGCGGCACGCGGCCTTAGTGGCTCTGTGGTGGTCGAATTTGATATCGACAGGTACSGCGCGGTCATCAATCCGCACATCCTCGATGATAGCGACGGGTCCTGCTTCCGCCGCTCTGCACTCAGGGCCATCAAACGCTTTAAATATAAACCCGCTGTCATCAACGGCCAACCGCACGGCGCGGAAAACATCCGTTTTCGCATGGTTTACGAATTAGCTCCGGAGTAGAAGCTTATGAGACGTAAGTATATCCGAAAACCTGGCACGTCCGATGTCAATATGACACCCATGCTAGACATAGTTTTCATTATGCTGATTTTCTTCATCGTCACGGCGAGTTTCGTAGTTGAAAAAGGGCTGCCGATAAACCATTCGCATCCAATCGGCCCGCCGCCCGCCGAGGCGTCTGACAATATCAGCTTCTTAATTGATAGTAACGACCGCGTGTACCATGAAGGTCGCTATATAGATATCTGGTCAGCGGAAGCCGTCATTAAACAGAAAATCACAGCCAACCCGAAAGCGCCAGTCGTACTTTCGGTGTTTACGGGATCAAAACTCAAAACGTTAATCCGGCTATATGACCTCGCGCTTTCAGTGGGCGTGCCCAAACACCAGATTGGTATCGTAACGCCTGAGCACTAAAACCCTAGCATTGGGCGCATAGGGCGCCCTTCCTCACGTATCAGAAAAAGGGGCGGCGCTTTATGCGCCGCCCCTTTTTTAGCCTAGCCCTAGTCAAACACTATTCAGCGTCGGCCAGCGCAYCGTAYACATATTKSCGCATWTCATTCCTAAGSGGRTACAAACGYGACGGAATRAARTTKGTCATCAACACAGCAACMACCTCTTCYTCYGGRTCAATCCAGAAAAGCGTGCTAGCATACCCACCCCAGAAATATTCGCCTTTGCTCGTCGCGCCGCCATTTTTAGCTACATCGTTCACCACAGCAAAGTCCAAACCAAAGCCAAGACCGGCTTTGCCGCCTGCAATGCCGCCAAGCTCTTTCGGCAGTTGGTCTTTCCGCATCATCTCAACCGTAGACGCTTTCACATAGCGCACGCCGTCAAATGTGCCACCGTTAGCGACCATCTGTGCGAAACGCCAATAATCCACAGTAGAAGACACCAGACCGCCGCCACCAGAAAGGAAAGGTGGCTTTTCAGCATAATCGCGCTGTCTGCCGTCACCTGGCTTCATTGCTGTAAGGACTTTGTCTTTATCGAGCACATATACTGCTGAAAAACGCGATACTTGGTCAGGTCGCACCTGAAAGCCGGTATCATCCATGCCCAACGGATCAAAAATGCGTTCCTTGAAAAAAGTATCAAGCGATTTTCCTGAAAGCACTTCGATCAACCTACCCTGCACATCAACAGAAAGCGAGTAAACCCACGCCTCACCGGGCTGATACAGAAGCGGCAATTTACCAAGTTTTTTAACCAGCGTTTTAAGATCATTTTTTGGGTCATACAAATCGGAGTTGCGGTATATGCGGTCAACAGGCGTATCGCCAAAGTACCCGTAAGTAAGCCCCGCGGTGTGGCGCATCAAATCACGAATGGTTGCCTCGCGCTTTACCGGTGCTGTGTCTAGCTTATCGCCGTCCTGTGCCCCGCGAAAAACTTTTTGATTGCGAAAGCTTGGCAGATATTTTGAAACAGGGTCATCTAGCTTGAACTTGCCTTCTTCCCACAGCATCATCATTGCAATGCCTGTAATAGGCTTYGTCATGGAATAGATCCGGAAAACCGTATCTTTTTTCATWACTGATGATGCTTCTTTATCTCGGTCACCGTATGTCTCGAAATGCACCACTTTGCCCTTACGCGCGATCAATGTGGTGATGCCTGCTAGTTTATTTTCGTCGATGTAGGTTTGAAAATGAGCTTTCATCTCCGCCAGTTTAGCGCTGGAAAGGCCAACTGTTTCCGGCTTTGAAACTGTAACATCTGCCGCCGTGGTCGGGCCCAATGAGCCAACCAGTAAAACGACGAGTAAGAGCGCGCGTGTCAGCATTTCCGTCCTCCATCCAAATCAAATAATTTTCTGTATAGAACAATAGCTTGTTTTAGATGAATTTCAACTTTACGAACGGTTCAGGTTTCTATTTTTCTRCCGCGCAGATGAGCCAGTTCCCAAATGCATGCGGCTGTGAGAATTGCAACAGCAACAGCATCTGCACGGTAGATGCCAGCAAGGCTTTCAACTGAACTAGCTGAGTACAGCAGCATAAAACTGAGCATACTAACAAACCCGCAGATGGCCGCCGCCGGCCTAAGCTCTTTTTTAAAGCAAGCGGCCACTAACAAGCCGCCCACAATGGCCAGCAGTGCGGCCCTGTGTTGCATCATCAGTATCGTCGCCGGGTTATCAAGTGCTACCCCGTAAAGCGCCTCCAGGCTGCTCGCACCGACAACACCCATAATCGGGACTATATTTATAACCCCGACAATGAAATAAAGCGCTGATAAGAATTTTCTTGTCACGTGCCGCTCGTAAGGCTGGTGAAATCGACCACGCGGTATAGCAAACCAGCACCCAAGGCTTCCAGCACTAAAAAGATGATGGGTGATTTGCCCGTACGTTCAATAAACAAGCTAAATATTCTGCCACCGGCCATACCGCCTAGAGCAGCCATCATTGCTATCAACACGCCCGCGCTTGCAGCGCCTAGCTGTGGCGTTAGAAATAGTACACCTGCGAATGCCACACACATGCCGCCGTATACGCCGCGAACCTCRTTACGGCTATCGGGCGTACTCAGCTCCACGCCAAACTCCGCATATATGCGCTGCGGCCAAAATAGGCCCACAGTACCAAGGGCTGCGAAACTTAGGGCTACGATTATAACTTCTACTGGCATGTGAGCCTCCATATACTTGTGTCCTGAAACCAATATGGGGCCAAGCGAAACACACATCAATTACGCAGCAGGTAATATGGGGGTATATTTAAGGTGAGAAAGTCGCTTCCGGGGCAGACATAGCGCCTTAAGCAACGGCCTCACTGGTCAGAGAACGGACAAAGCTTTCGGTCACCGCATCAGCTGGGAAGAATGTCTCTATTCGCACTTCACCCACATGGGCATCTTGTGTAGTCCCAACTGTAACAAGCGTTGTTTCAAATCGGACGCTTATTTGCTCACCTTCTGTTCCGCGCACCAGTACCAACGGCAATAGAGCCGTGGGCACAGCTTCCTTGCCGCCTAGCATCCGGTGCGGCGCGAGCTTGCCCGGRGCTTCAAAYTCAAGCCGCGTCTGCACAAACTCCATAATCTCTTCGAAATTACCAATCGCTGTCTGCAAATAGCGTGCGTCAGTAATCAGCTCCAGCATATCAAGGCCGTTTAGGCTGATCATGTCAGGCCCAGGCGAGAAATAGTTGATTAGTTTAACGGCAGGCTGATTTGCCCCCCTTATTTTCCAATCCTCACTAAGGATCAGGGCGGGGTTCGGTGCTTGCCACATCAGCATTTTCTCGGCGGCCWGCWGYRMRYSMNNGCMGMKNNTCWGGKYTGKNNTTTCMRYAMTKTRNGCTAATKNGKCGMRARMSMSKYAGCCAGCAACAAAGCGTTCAGCTCAAGCTGGCTAAGTGACAATGTATCACCCAGCTGCATCACCAGATCGCGGCTAACATTGGTGCGGCCGGTTTCAACAAAACTGAGATGCCGCTGCGAAATGTCTGCAGCGCACGCCAGGTCCAACTGGCTGAGCCCCGACTGCGCGCGAAAGCGTTTCAACAAATCCCCAACTGATGTTTTCTGCACTGCAAAAGCCTTTTTCAAAATCGAATATTTACAAAGCACGCTGCATTTGCAACCGTCAAGAAAGCTTCCCACCGGGTCGCACACACTTATTACCGTAGTTTACTGGAGCACCCAATGGCTGACCAATTTATTTTCATCCCCGTCCTGATACAGGTTTTTCTTACATTACTTTTGTTTGTCGCCTTGCTGAAACGCAAAAAAAAGGCCATTGCCGACAAAACGGTCAATCATGACAGGCGTGGACTTCATGATGATGCATGGCCAGACAGCGTGATGCAGGTGAACAACAATATCCGCAACCAGTTTGAAGTGCCGGTGCTATTTTACGCGCTAATTATGGTGCTCTGGTCTTTAGACGCGATCAATATATACGCGCACGCCCTTGCCTGGATATTTGTTCTAACCCGGCTGGCTCATGCCTATGTGCACACGGGCTCAAACTTTGTACCGCTGCGCCTGCGCATGTTCTCTTTCGGCATCTACAGCGTACTGGGCATGATCGTTTTGGCTGGCATTGCTATCGCTGGCTAGCGCCAGAACACATTAAGCTGGATGGTAGCTTCGCTGCCATTCCAGCACCTCGGCGCGGCTACCCCGGAATACTACAGGGCGCTCTTTCTTCGATAACTGATAGTCATACATTGGGTCATAATATTGCTGCAGCAATGCCCCAATCCAATCGCGGTGCAAACTATCGTCAGACTGCGAAGACTGCTTCTGTAGGGCCACACGCATCATTTGGTCAATCACAAGGTAGCGTTCCTGCCCCAGCCGTTTCCGCACCCGAAAAAGCGCGCTCAACAGAAACTCCTCGAACGCTTCAAACCCGCCATCACCGCGCGCTTCGATATACTCAAGCAACAAGTCAGCCACATAGTCTTTATGAATTTCGCTGATGCGTTCTTCTAAGCTTTCCTCAACCATCACCGCCGGGCCTTTGTCGATGCAGGCGCTTAACGCATGCGGCAGTTCAAGCCCGCCAATTCGCCGGCTCTCATCCTCCAGGAAAATAGGGCCCTCATACCCATCAGCCGCCTTCATTAGGGAGATTGCCAACCTATTCTCAAAATTGATCTGTGTTGGTTGGTCACCAATCCGCCGCCCGAAACTGGACCCACGGTGATTGGCCAGTCCTTCTAGATCGATCGCCTTCTGTATATCTTGCACCAGCAGGGTTTTGCCCACGCCGGTTCTGCCTGCAATCACTATAAAGTTCCGCGTTTCCACCAGCCGGTCTGTTTCGTCAATCAGGAAACGGCGCAGCGCCTTATAGCCGCCTGTCACACGCGGGTAAGGAACCTCCGCTTCTTCCATCCAAGCCTGGCTAATCTGCGAACGCAACCCGCCGCGAAAGCAAAAGAGATAGCCTTCAGGGTTAGCCACCGCAAAGGCTCGCCACGTAGCGACCCGTGCGGCTTTAACCGCGCCGCCTACAAGGGCATGCCCCTTTGCGATTGCTGCGTCTTGCCCTTCTTCCTTATAGGTGGTGCCAACGTCCGCCCGTTCATCGTCATTCATCAACGATAGGTTCACGGCATTCGGGAACGACCCTTTGGCAAACTCCACCGGTGCCCGCACGTCCATCATCGGGATATCCCGCAGGAACAGGTCCCTGTAGGCAATCGTGTCGGAGCGTATTTTACTAAGTTCTGTCATGTTTGTTAGCGMACCTCGATGCARGCRCCAGCCTTYTGYGCWCCKARSRYKCCWATMGGRCKAAGMGCRAGYCCRGCKTGYTCAAAGCAATTGGACACAGCCGAATGRTCATCGCCAGAMACCGCCACCAGCAAGCCGCCGCTGGTTTGCGGATCACATAGTACCAGTTTTTGCTCTTCCGTCAGACTTGCAATCTTGTGCCCGTAACTATCGAAATTGCGCAACGTGCCGCCTGGCACACAGCCTGCCGAAATATAGTCTTTCACCGGCGCTAGCGTTGGTACTGCGCTGTAATCTAGCACAGCGTTCAAGCCACTGCCTTCACACATTTCAGATAGGTGCCCTAGAAGCCCAAAGCCTGTCACGTCTGTCATTRCCGACACGCTTTCAAGARCCGCGAGATCGCTTCCTATTTTATTCAGTATGCACATTGTATCCCGCGCTAAGTACAGGTGTTCATCTCGCAATTTCTTTTGCTTTTGGGCCGTCGTTAGCACGCCGATACCTAGTGGCTTGGTCAAATACAGCGTATCGCCTTCTTTAGCGGTATCGTTGCGTTTCAGATTGGCCTTATTCACTTGGCCGCTAACGGCAAGCCCAAAGATTGGCTCAGGCGCATCAATGCTGTGCCCTCCGGCAAGCGGGATTCCGGCCTCTGCGCACACAGTGCGGCCACCGTCCACAACTTGGCCCGCGACTTCTGGCGACAATTTGTCAATGGGCCAACCAAGGATGGCAATCGCCATCATTGGAGTACCGCCCATGGCATATATATCGCTGMTCGCGTTGGTGGCTGCAATACGGCCAAAATCGAACGGGTCGTCGCAAATCGGCATGAAGAAATCAGTGGTACTGAGAATAACTTTTCCGTCACCGATATCATAAGCCGCCGCATCATCGCGGCTGGCATTGCCAACMAGCAAATTTGGGTCMGGCGCAAARGTGAGCKTTGAGCTSAGAATTTTATCCARCACATTCGGGGCAATTTTGCAGCCACAGCCAGCGCCATGGCTATATTCGGTCAATCTGATTTGGTTATCGTTCACGCGGTGGGTTCCCCGACTTGATACTTACTAATAGGACACTCCTGAATAGCAAACTGAAGAGGCGGGGGGAATGGCTATCATTGCCCTGACCCACATAATTAGGGACGGGTTAGCAATCTGTTAAACCCAAGACCGTATCCTTCATACGGGTCCACAACCACGGCACCCCGGAAAAGAAAGGATGGTACCATGGCAAAAGATGATGAACTGCACTTGATGAGCAAGCCTGGCGATCCACAAAATACGCTTTTTAAAACGGCTGGCATATTGGCTATAGGCGCAGGCTTATTGATGTACGCCGTAACAATAGCGCAAGGTGGCCAACTGCAGGGCACGCCTGCAGCGTTTGTTCTAATCGGTTGCGCAAGCTTGCTTGTTCACCGGATCAAAAAGTAGTTTTGCCCGCCAGGGCAACAACGCCCCAACCGAAACACCCTTGTTTCACACGAGGTCTGTCACAAGGTGTGCAGCTTTTAGCCGCGCGCTAAAATGCTGCGCCGAACCTAATGATGTCAGCCATTTTCCTGAATGAAACTGATAAACATCGAACCGAATTCCTTCTGTTTACCCGCTCCCACACCGTAAATATCGCCGAACTGATCCAGCGTCGCAGGCATTTTTGTGGCCATATCCACTAGGCTTTTATCTGAGAAGATTACGTAAGCAGGAACCCCCCGCTCCACCGCTATATCTTTACGAAAAGCCTTCAACGATTGGTATAGAACCTGCGTCTCTTCTGACATATCCAGCAGCACATTCTGGGCTTTCTTGCGTCTGCTACCGCTGCCTCCAGTCCCTTTTGCCAACACCACATCAGGGCGGTAGCGGAAACTCTCCTGCCCCTTCAGCAGCAATGCGCCGCTTTCGGTGATTTTCAGTGAGCCGTATTCCATATCTGCTGTAATGAACGCSCGCGCCATYAATTGCCGSGCGATCGATTTCCATTCCGACACAGTGCGGTCTTTCCCTACACCAAATGTTGGCAAACTATCATCACCGCGCATCTGGACACGCTCGGTCAACTTACCAACCAGAATATCCACGATATGGCCCATACCGAAGCTCTGCCCCGTACGGTAAATGGCTGACAGCATTTTCTGGCCAAGCTGTGTCGCGTCAATGGTTTCGCGTGGGTTATCGCACAAGTCACAGTTGCCGCAGCGCTCGGCTTCCATTATGTCACCGAAATAATGCAGCAGTGTGAAACGCCTGCATTCAGGGGCTTCACATATTGAAAGCAGCGAGTTCAAGCGGTGATGCCCCCGCATCTTGTGCTGATCACCAGAATTCTCATTATCGATGAACATGCGCCGCATACGGATATCATCCATCCCGTACAGCATATGAGCAACGGCTGGCGCGCCGTCACGCCCCGCCCTGCCGATTTCCTGATAATAGGCTTCCGGAGAAGACGGCAGATCCGTGTGAAAAACAAAACGAATATCAGGTTTATCGATACCCATACCAAAGGCGATGGTCGCCACCATGATCAGGTCATCTTCCGCCATAAAGCGGTTGAGGTTTTCCTCGCGCACATGACCTGGCATGCCGGCATGGTACGCAAGCGCGTTATAGCCCTTGTCTTGCAGCAGCTTGGTGGCTTCTTCTGTTTTCTTGCGGGACAGGCAATAAACGATGCCGTTTTCTTTGCTGCCGTCAGCTGTCTGGCGGCCGTTCAGAAACCGCACCAGCTGTTGCTTCCAACCGTTTTTAATTTCGATACGCAGGCTGATATTGGGCCGATCAAAACCGGCGAGGTAAACGTTCACATCACCGGAGAAAATCTTCTCGCAAATCTGCTCGCGCGTGCCTTGGTCCGCGGTGGCGGTAAGTGCAATGATCGGAACAGTGGGAAAGCGCGTATGCAGGCGCGACAGGTCTTCATACTCAGGCCTGAAGGCCGCGCCCCACTGGGAAATACAGTGGGCTTCATCAATGGCAAAACAAGAAACATTCAGCCGTTCGAGTGTATCCATCATGCCGCCAGCCATCAGCCGCTCAGGGGAAAGATACAGCAGCTTCAAGACGCCGCTGTGGATTTTCTCCCAAATCTCGTCATTGTCTTCGGGTGAATTAGTGGAATTGAGGCTACCCGCTTCAACGCCGAGGATTTTCAACGCATCAACTTGGTTTTGCATTAAGGAAATAAGCGGCGACACCACCACCGTGAGCCCAGGCAATAGCAAGGCCGGGATTTGAAAGCATAGGGATTTTCCTGCACCCGTTGGCATAACGGCAAGGATATTTTGGCCTTCGAGCACATGATCAATGATCTCGGCCTGCATGCCGCGAAAATCATCAAAACCAAAAACAYYYTGTAATAGCGCCTGCGCGGAACCGTCAGCCATAACACCCCTGAAAAATCACTCGGTAAAYATAGCCTGTATCTAGCACATTCAARCGCCAGCGCTAGGYTGCWTTACRGGCTAGGMTGATTTTTCTGCGATCTGCAMTTCNAAGKSKMCAACACCGCCCACCGAACAGGTTACTTGGTCTCCGTGTACGAGCCGGCCGACCCCTGCTGGCGTACCGGTATAGATCAAGTCACCGGCTTTCAGCTCAAACAACTTCGAGAGAGCACAGATCGTTTCTTCCACCGACCAGGTTAGATCACCGATATGACCCTGCTGACGCAGTTCTCCGTTTACAGAAAGCGTGATTTCGCTGTCCTTCGAAAGCCCTGCATCNNCYGNTKGCAYCAGNMKSWCYAANSRCMGSWRACKGSKSMWMCRCCYKRRNCNCATNCMAAGKMYYGCGCGTTTCTTTGGCCTCGGCCTGAAGGTCCCGCCGCGTAAGATCAATACCGACGGCATAACCGAATACTGTGGATTTCGCCTGATCAAGGATTAAATCCGTACCGCCGCCGCTGAGCGCCACTACTAATTCCACCTCATGATGCAAGTTATCGGTGGCTTGTGGGAAAGGCAGTGTGGCACCACCCTCAAAAAGCGCGTCCGCAGGCTTACAAAAGAAAAACGGCGGCTCTCGTTCTGGATCGCTGCCCATCTCAACGGCGTGCGAAGCATAGTTCCTGCCCACGCAGAATATGCGCCTTACAGGAAAACGCGCGTCCGTTCCCTGCACCGCGACACTAGGCTGGGCTGAAGGTTCAAAAACATAAGAAGTCATTTGCTATACCTCAAGAAATCCGACGAGGCGTTAATTAGACCAGTTCTGCCCGGCTTTGCAATTTTTCATCCAATGCTTTCTTGAAGGCGGCAGGCTCATCCAGAAACAATGCGATATGCGTAGGCTGAAACTTACGGAACCATTGGTGGCGGACAATCGAGCCTGGCACCAAAATAAGCGTAATGTTTGGGTCCGCCATATTCATTGGCTTCCAAACATGGGAAAAGCTATCTACATCAGGCTCTGAACATCCCGATTTTACCGCAACAATATCGCGGAWSGMKAGMAYMTGRYYGWMTKYWMKSSCWYSAGATAACTGRAGAGAACTTCCTGTTACTCTGAATGGGTTAAGCGCCAAGCGGCCAACGTRCCTAACGGTAACAACAGACTGACAACACCAAGCCAAAAAACAGGCCACAAAAGCGCTGGTTTAAGGATGGCCAGAAGTAAATGTGCTGCTGCGAGTTCTAAAAGGAAATAGGCGATCAAAAACTTCAGTATCGCCGCATCCTGCAATGTAAGATGATAACTGAAATACTGCGTGCCGTCTGTTTGAGCAGGTGCCTTCTGCCAAAAATATAAACCAAACCAAAGTGTTTTGGCGTGGTTCAGAAGCGGTTCGAGAAGCCCCATCTTTACCCCCTATCACAAGCAGTTTCATCGATGAGTGCTAGTTGTCTCCTGACAAATGGGACATACAACAAAAATTGCAAGTGCACCTGAAGCAGACAACTCCGAACCAGACGTAACGTGACTATTCAGAAGATTAGCTGGCCTTCAGAGAGTATGTTTGAAGGCCAGCTATAACTGCCGAATGATGGACGCATTCCGCAGCTTAGGAAACTGTTTTTTAGAATACACCCGTCCAACTAACGCGGGCTTTCACATTGCGCCCGGCGCCTATGACACCTGCAAACACGGTCTCAATTTCGGTATCGAACAGATTGTCGATGCCRAAATCTACGCGYAAGCCTTTTAGGGCCTCGCTTGGTGTCCACACCATGAACARGTCTACTTTCTCGTAAGCAGCGCGTTCGTTGGCCGGGTCATTCACTTTATCGAAACGTTCAGCGAAAGTCGTACGCACGCCGACGCGGCTGTCCATCTCAGGTATTTTTATTTCACTTGAAATAAACAGTCTTGCGGGCGTCAACACGCCCACGAAATCGCCGGTTTCTTTATCACGCCCATCAATGCTGCTGTAGGAAACCGCCACGCGGAAACGGGGGCTATTATAGACACCCTCGATTTCGACACCGTCGAGCTCCGCCCTACCCGTATTGATATTGCGGCTGGTACCAGAATTACAGTTGCCCGGGGCCGCCGGATTGAAACAAGCGGCAGAAAATGCGAAATTCACTTCCAAGTCGATCAAGTCAACCACATCAGACGTGAAGTAAGATCCCTTTACGGTGAACTGGTCGCCCTCGGTAAAGACATCACCTAAATCGAGCCCAGCGCCAAATTCCCAAGCTTTTGAACGCTCCGGCCTCAGGTCGCGGTTGGGAATGAAAAAATTTGGTGCAGATACACTAGGGCCAAGCGGAATGGAGAAATGCAAATCGTCTGCGAATATCTCGTTAAACGACGGCGCCCGGAATGCCTCGGCAAAACTACCAAAGAAAATCAGCGGCTCCACCGGCTGCCACGTTACCGCGAAACGCGGCGACGTGGCGCTTTCTTTGGTACGGAGCCCGTCACTTTTAGAGACGTTGCTAAACGTATCGTGGCGGATGCCGGGAATGATAATGAACTCACCAATGCTGGTATCAGCCATAATTTCAGCCTGCGCGAATATACCCAGCGTTTTTGCCGTGGCATCTGGCACACCGCCGCGCGTGCCGTCGTCCACGTTATTATCGCTGCCGACCTGCTTGTCGCGGTAATATTCGCCCCCGTAAGTAAGGGTAACATCTAGCGCTTTACCGATTTTAAACCTGCTGCGGTTATCAAGGCTGAGGCCGATGGTTTCAACGTCGCGGTTGATCACCCGGTCAGTGTCTAGCTCTGCCTCGAGCACGTTGGCCTTATTGATATAGCTAACCAAAGCTAGGTCGATCAGATTGCTTTCAGGGTTATAGTTGGCACCCAGGCGGAACGTATCACTAACTACATCTTTATCGACCAAATCGCCGGTGTTGTTTGCCTGCCCATTATTGGGCTCAATTGCATCATTGCGGTAGGCGAGCCAACTGGCGCTTATGGTCAACGCGTCATTGAGCTGAACWGTGCCTTTAAGAAGCCCTGAGCCAATTTTATCATCGGCCTGCAGCGACGCACCATTACCCAGGTCAATGTCGCCGGAATTCCGGAAACTAATGCTGGCTACCCCGTCATAGCGGCCATCGTCGCTGCGGCCAAACACGGTTATGGCTTCCGCCCATTCGTCAGCAACCCCTTGGTATCCTGCACTTAGCCTATAGCCAAAATTGCTGTCTTCAGGCAGCAAGTCAGCTGCCGTAACCGTGTTAAAAGTGATCACCCCGCCAATAGCGCCGGACCCGTAGAGCGCAGAGCCCGAACCACGTACAACTTCCGCTGATTTCAATAGGTCAGGTTCAATAAAAAAGCGGCCATCGTGGGCGGATAGAAAGCTCTGCCGTACGCCGTCAAACAGCACCACAACACCTTCGCCCGAAACGCCGCGAATGGCGGGTGTTTGGCCGTTCCGGCGCGGGCCGCCGCCAAAGTTAAGGCCAGGAACGGAGGCAAAAATATCAGCGATCGACGACGCCTGCAGGTCTTCAATCTCGTCTCGCGTCACCACGCTTACAGACGCGGGAACCGAGAAGGCCGCAACCGGGTTCTTCGTCGCGCTTACCGTTATCTCTGTAACATCGTCGCTCGCTTCAGTGTCAGCAGCCGCCGCCGCACTGGTCGGCACCGCAGCCATAGCAGCCACGCCGACTATCATTGACGAAATTGAAGTTGAGGACAAAACGCCCCGCAGGGAGACATAAGGCAATCGCATTTTGATAACTTTCTACTGAAGATAAATTTGTTATTGCAAATAATTCTTAATATTAATAGATTCTTATGCATTCGCGGCCTATATTGCAAGTAAGAATCATTATTAATTAAATCAAGGAACCAATACGATGGGAATACACACCTTTAAAAAGCCGCTAGYAGTGGCACTGACKGCGGGTTTGGGGGTTATTCTCTCGGCTTGCAGCACGGCAAAGACCTCGCAGACTTCTGTGCAACGAGCTTCGCCCACTTCTACGGCTACAGCAGTGGAGTCGCACTTCACAGCCGACCGAAAAGCGATTTTGGCCATGACCGGCGACTATAAAATAACGTTCAATTTCACCGAGACCGTTTCGTTTCAGGCAGGTTACGAACTGAAGAAGCCATACCTAACAGGCGGCCACGAAATGGTGCGCGTGATTGAAGATACTGGTACTTTCATCAGCCTTCAGCACATCCTCATCATCGGCGACGGCGAAAAGACGCCCTACTTCCCGATCAAACACTGGCGGCAGGACTGGCAATATGAACCTGCGCAAGTGCTTGAGTACTCCGGCGCTAATATCTGGAAATCCCGAACGCTGACGGCGCAGGAAAGTGCTGGTAAATGGTCACAGTCCGTTTACCAAGTTGATGATGCGCCCCGCTATGCAGCCGTTGCTGCATGGGACCATACGAACGGCGGCGCCACATGGACATCGCCTGTCAGCCTGCGCCCGCTCCCGCGACGCGACGCGACCAAACGTGATGACTACCATGCGATATCAGCCGTTAACCGCCACGCGCTAACGCCAGCTGGCTGGGTACACGAACAAGACAATAGCAAACTAATATTGGTCGGTAATGAACCTCGCATTTTGGTCCGCGAAGTTGGCATCAACACGTACAGTCATACCAACAAGTTCGAAACGGCCGTTGGCACCAAATATTGGACTGACACCAAAGATTTCTGGAAGGAAGTACGCGCCGAATGGGGAACCCTGGTTGCCAGCAACGAACGCTTTGGCCTAACGGTGCTCGGCGAGCCTGCAGAGCTTTACATGCAAATGCTAGGCATTGCCGCTGAAGTAGCTGACGGCACTCGCGAAACTGGCAGTGCCGTGCGCGAAGCTAAGGAAACACTGCATTCCTACATCAATACAAARCCAAGAACAGTGCAGCAGCGCCTAACCTCTGAGACTGCATCGCTGGGCGATTAAAGGCTATAAAACAAGAAGAGCAYTCTCGGGCTTTGATTAGTCCGAGAGTGCAAACGGCGATCGAATGTACTCGGCCATTTACTCAGTATCGCTTATCCGTCTAGCCCCCCAGCGGCCCCAAAGGACTAGTCGGACACCCAGTGGTTTGTACTGTCACGCGTATATTCATGATCTGCCACGTATCGCCGCTTTTTATCAAGTCAAACACGTCGGTGCCACAGTGCGAAAATTTTCCGTCGAGATGCATATCGTAGCGCGCCCAAAAAACTGCAATTCGGTCATTCACTAACAGTTTTGGTTCCCAAAATCGCTCAGTGATTTTGGSCCCGGTTTTCATCGATGGAAGAAAACTTGAAACCAAATCCACTGATGAACCTAGCGCACCGTCAGGCGCGTCAAACACCGTAGTGAACTTGGCRTCACCCTTCAGTATCTCGCTCATTGTATCGGTATCAGCAGCGTTAATGGCTTTGAAAAAACGTTCAACAACTGCCATCGCAGGAAAGTCATTTGAACTGTCACTATCTTCAGCAAGTACAGGCGAAAAGGGGGCAAACAGAGCTGTTAGTACCGCTATACGGAATAGTTTCATCCTGATTTCCCTCTATACAAACTATAGCTAAACATTGACCGAGCCACCAAGCTTAAGCAGGCATAGGTTTTTTTGAGTACATGCCTGCTGTACCTTTACTCTGCTGCTGAAACTGGCGTCTGGTTCAAYAGYCCAATCCCTGCCTTRGCAACTTCGGCCTTCAATTCYGCAACATCCTCGACAATCAAAACGTTCACGGCTTCCACGGCCTTTTCAAGCGCCGCTTCGGCGAGTGCTATTTGCTTCAGCGCGGCGGCACTTGGCGCATCCTCGGTACTTCCAACATAGAAATTGGCCTGCCCAATAATGCTACCTACTTTATCAGCGCGGTAAACGATGCCCGCCGTTTTTGCTGGCACCCGGAAGCTTTTTTCCGCTTTTTTGAGTGCTTTTCCTACCGTTTTCACCTGCTTTGAAAGATCCTTAAACGCATCCTCATCGCCGCCTACTTTAGCAGCTTTGATCAACGTCTTCAGAATAGTCAGGTCTCGTTGCGCATAGGCAATRCGKGTAAYCGCWGCKGYCATSCGTTTSGTCATRCCYGMCAGCWTYGTGCGCGCMGCAAAATTGGCCGCACGGTCTTCATCACTGTAGGGGCTGCGCGGATCAACCAGTATTTTCGCTGTGCTGCTATGGCTGTTGTCACCGTATTCAAGTGTTACCGTGTAAGTGCCAGGCAACACTTCAAGGCCTGCAGGCAGCGTGCCGTCCTTTGCAGGTTTTGCAGGAGGTGCGCGGCGGTTGCCGTCTTGGCGCAGGTTCCAAACCACCCGGTTAATACCTTGGTGGATATCGCGCTTGAACGTGCGGATAGTTTTGCCGCTCGCGTCAGCAATCTTAATCGTTACTTTATCGTCAGGCTTCTTCTTGTCGTCGTCATCTTTCTTCTCATCTTTTTTAGCATCTTTGTTTTTGGCAGCCTTGTCTTTCTCTGCTTTGTCCGCAGCACGCTTTGCGGTCATGCGCAGTTTTTCTTTATCCTCGTCTGGGTGCTTTAGCTTATCGCCCGAAGCCATGAAGGTGATCAACATACCGTAAGGCTCGTTCTGAGCCCGGAACTCACCGTTGCCGGGGAAACGCGTGCCTGCCGTTTGCCCTGATGTATATTGCTGRCCGTCAGTAACAGAAAGAATTTTCARCGGCTCGTTRAAGCTCGCSTCMGWMARCCCGCGCAAAGCGCTATAATCATCAATAACAAACACCGCGCGGCCGTGTGTACCGAGGATCAAATCATCTTCGCGTGTTTGAATGGCCATATCCATCACAGAAACYGTCGGAATGCCMGCTGTCCATTTRGTCCAGCTYTTRCCSGCRTCTGTRCTGAAATGCAGGCCRAAYTCTGTACCGAGGAACAAGAGGTTTTCGTCCACATGATCCTGCCGCACAGACAGTGCATAGCCCGTAACATCGCTGGTGACGATGGA
This sequence comes from Kordiimonadaceae bacterium, assembly GCA_016764715.1. Taxonomy (GTDB): domain Bacteria; phylum Pseudomonadota; class Alphaproteobacteria; order Sphingomonadales; family Kordiimonadaceae; genus Kordiimonas. The sequence goes on from JAESRJ010000130.1 coordinate 20,947, forward strand.
TTTCCAGCGTTTGCCGTAGCGCTCCATCCTATAGGCGTGTGGCGCATTATCGCCGCGCCGGTGATCATCCATGGTGATAAAAGCAACGGAGGCATCAAAACGGGAAGGTTCGATCATCGGCACCCACGCGCCTTTAGGCCCGCGCTTCAAATTACCTTCAACGCTGTCCCATGATTTGCCGCCGTCCTTTGTGACGTGCACACGGCCATCGTCCGTGCCGACCCAAATAACATTGGCGTCTACAGGTGACGGATTAACCGAGGTAATGGCGGTGTAATTTTCTGCCGCTGTAACATCAGAGGTCAACCCGCCGCTGGTGCGGTAGGTTTGCACATCCGGATTATTAGTTGTCAGGTCCCCACTGATGATCTGCCACGTAAGGCCGCGGTCGGTGGATTTGTGAACAAACTGGCTGCCGTAATAAATGGTGTTGGTGTCAAAGGGGCTCTGCGCCAAACCAGCGTTCCAGTTGAAACGCAGTTCCGTGCCGTCCTCTGGCCCATCCGGGCGTAGGTAGCGGCTTTCGTTGGTATCCAAATTCCACGAGGTAAGCGACCCACCCTGGCTCATTGTTAGGCCCCGGCGGCTGTTTGTTGGATCAGGCAGGGTATCAAAACCGTCACCAAACCCCACTTCCTGCCAATGCAAATTGCGGATGCCGGCATTATCAAAAACTTCGCCCGGCCCGCGCCAGGAACCGTTATCCTGCAAGCCACCATAAATATTATACGGCAGGTCGTTATCAACGGCGATATGGTAGAACTGTGCCAGCGGCAGGTTCTCAACAAAGCGCCACGTGACGCCGCCGTCATGGGTGATGCCTAAGCCGCCGTCATTCCCGTCGATCATATGCAGTGAGTTWTTTGGGTTGATCCACCAGTCGTGATTATCAATATGGATGGTATTGGAGGACCGGCAGCAATCAATTGCCGGGATCGGCGCAAAGTTTTTGCCGCCATCGATCGATTTCTTCACCCGGGACCCYACCTGATACACAAGATCGGGGTTATTTGGGTCAACGCGGATTTCATTATAGTAAAACGGCCTGTCGTTGAGCCCCGGTGTTTTATTGATCACCGTCCAGGAACGACCGCCATCGTCTGAGCGAATAAGCGGGCCTTTTTTACTCTCCAGCAGCGCGTACACTCGGTTCGGGTTGCTGCGCGAAATGGCAAATGAAGACCGGCCAATCTCGCCTTTTGGCAAGCCGTCTTCCACGCTCAACTGTTTCCAGCTTTCGCCGCCATCGTGCGACACGTACATACCTGATCCGTCGCTTGCACTTTCAAACTTATAAGGCCAGCGGCGGAACTGCCACATAGAAGCGAACAGTTTGTTCGGGTTGGATGGGTCCATCTGCACGTCGGTGGCACCCGTAGTCTCATTAATATAGATGATCCTCGACCAGCTTTTGCCGCCGTCCGTGGTTTTGAAAAGCCCGCGTTCTTTATTGTCGCCCCACAGCTTGCCGAGCACGGCAGCGTAGGCGATATTTTCATCTGTCGGATGCAGCGCAATTCTGTTGATATGCTCGCTGTTTGGCAGGCCAACCTTGTTCCATGTTTTGCCRCCGTCKRTGGATTTAAACATGCCGCARCCAATGGAGGTTGARTTGCGCACATTRCCTTCRCCSGTGCCCACCCAGATRATATCCGGRTTRTTYTGGTTGATSGCCACYGCGCCRATWGACGCRCAYTCTTCRTYGTCAAAMACMGGGGTCCAGTTRAGGCCACCATTTTTTGAGATCCACACKCCGCCRGTGGCKGCGCCCACAACAATATTRTTSGKGTCMGATTCAACCRCRTCAATYGCCGCAATACGCCCGCTCATTGCTGCAGGGCCCACGACCCGGCCCTTAAGGCCTTCCATCAAATCACTGTCAACTTGTGCAAACGCACCGCTCGTGCCRACAAGTATCGCCGCAGCACACACCGCAGATTTCAAAATATTTTTCATGGTGTCCCATCCCCTAAGAGGCGCTGAGTGCCTCGAGCCCAAATTTCTGCAAAGATATTCCGCACCGCCCAAGGTGCGTCCGTTTCCACCTTACCCGCCAGCGCGCCTTTGTCACGCAAAAGGGCACTAGGTAACCGTAAGTTTAGAGAAGGCGCAGAAGAGCTCCAGCGATCCTGGACTGAACGTTGAAAAGACCAATCTACCATTCGGTAAATTCACGCTGGAAATTGGAATATATTTCCGATTTTTTAACCTAGATCATGAATAATCCGACCGGCCTAGTTGCTTCAACCTTGTTATTTATATCACTTGGTTAGGTTTTGGCTCAGCGATCGCTAGACAGATCACCTACCCAACACCAGCCCGTGTTTTGAGTTCCGTTCCGTGCACCACGTTATTGGAAACTTATAATGAGCTTCAACACGACATCCGAATCTCTCGCTTCACAGGTCGAAAGCAAACTTGGCAACGTTAAAATTCGTTCCAAGCTCTTRTTTCTGTCCGGTATTTTACTGGCGGCTTTATTGTTAACCAACCTGATGTCACGCAGTCAGCTAGYGGGCGGCAGCGAAGCGCTTGACGAGCAGCAGGCGATTTACGAAAAAGTCCGCATTGCCAACGACGCCAAAAATGCTTTCAACGGGATGCGTTATTGGTTGGCCGATTTGCAAGTAAGTTGGTTAAGTGAAGCCGAAGAAAATGCTGAAGGCTTTCGCGAAATATTTGAAGAACAGCTGACCATCCTCAACGCGAAATACCCTGACGAAGTTAAGAGCATGTCAGCTCAAACTACAGCCTTTTTCGACCTATCCATAGATGCTGTTGATGCTTACGTTGACGAGAATAGAGTATTAGGCAACAGCTTAGTATCGCGTGCCCGCATGATCGGAGAGGCGATCGAAGAAACCCTTGGGTTAATGGCAAGCGACCTAAATACCTCAGCCGCAACGCTAACACAGCGCGTACAGGCAGACGCGGCGTTTGCGGTTACCGCCACCACTTGGCTGTGGGTTTTAGCGTTTCTCGGCGCCGGCATTGTCACTTTGATAATTCTGCAGTCCATCGTGAGGCCTATGGCGAAGATGACATCGGCCCTTGACCGTTTGGCGACGGGCGATACTAGCATTGATACATCAGCCGCCACGCGCCAAGACGAAATTGGCCAAATGGCCAAAGCGCTTGTAAGCCTTAAGGATAACGTGGAACAAAATGCCAGCCTGCAGGCCGCGATAGCAAGTGGTAGCAGCGCAGTCGTGCTTTTTAACGTTAGTGGCTCCATCGATTTTATGAACCCCGCCGCAGTTTCAATGTTTGAGGCTGCTGAAGTGGAGCTGAGCAAAACCATTCCTGGCTTTGAAGCGGCAGCGCTAGTAGGCAAACGAGCCGATATGTTTCCAGGCCTAAATTCACTGCTAAAAGAAAACAGCAATGACACGTTGCATATTGGGTCACTGCTCTTTGACGTGTCCGCAAACCCTATCACCAATCCAATGGGCCAACCCCTTGGGTCCGTAGCCGAGTGGCAAGACATAACCGAAATAATTAGAGTCATCGAAGCCGCAGCCAAAGGAGAGTTTGATAAGAAACTATCCGTAGAAGGTAAAGCAGGCTTCTTGCTCACACTTAGCGAAGGCCTAAATACGGTAACCGACGTTTGTGAAACAGGCTTGATTGAAGTATCTGGCTGTCTAAATGCCCTTGCAAACGGCAAACTCGACAAGCCGATGACAGGGCAATACCAAGGCAGTTTCGAAGAGATAAAAAAAACATTTAACAACACGCTTGAAGCGCTGTCTGGCCTTATCGAGGACGTAGGATCAGCCGCTGAGGCTGTTAGCCATGGCGACTTCACCAAACGGATCAGCACCGAAGGGAAAACGGGCTTTATGCTTCGGCTCTCTGAAGCCGTAAACAATATTGGTATTGTTTCACATAAAGGGTTAAGTGAAGTTCAAACTGCCTTGATAGCCCTTGCTAGGGGCAGTCTAGACCGTCCGGTTACTGGCGAATTCGAAGGCATGTTTAACGAAATAAAATCAGTCTTCAATGGTACCCTGCAAGAGCTCAAAGGCCTTATCAACGATGTCGGTGATGCGGCAGAAGCCGTGAGCCACGGCGACTTTACAAAGCGCATCAATACAGAAGGCCAAAGCGGTTTTATGCTGCGCCTTTCCCAAGGGGTCAACGAGATCAGTGTTGTATCCCATAGGGGTTTAAGTGAAGTGCAAGCCGCCCTTGAAGCACTATCTGAAGGTAGGCTAGATCGCCCTGTTACAGGTGATTTTGAGGGCATGTTTGACGACATTAAAACGACTTTCAACGGTACATTACACGAATTAAAAGACCTCATCGAAGATGTAGGCACTGCCGCAGAAGCTGTTAGCCACGGCGACTTTACAAACCGCATTGATACGGAAGGCCGGAGCGGCTTCATGCTACGATTATCGCAAGGGGTCAACGGCATTGGCGCTGTATCGCACCGGGGCTTAAGCGAAGTGCAAGCGGCTCTTGAGGCCTTATCCAATGGCAAGTTGGATCGCCCCGTGACCGGCGACTTTGAGGGCATGTTTAACGACATTAAAACRACTTTCAACGGCACCCTTGCAGCACTCACAACCCTTATTGAAGAGGTTGGCACTGCAGCCGAGGCCGTCAGCCACGGCGATTTCACAAAACGCATTGATACCGAAGGGCGAAGCGGCTTCATGTTGCGCTTATCACAAGGCGTTAACGAAATCGGCGCTGTATCCCACAGGGGATTAAGTGAAGTGCAAGCTGCCTTAGAGGCACTATCAAAAGGAAAGCTGGACCGCCCCGTCACGGGCAATTTTGAAGGCATGTTTGACGACATTAAAACCACCTTCAACGGCACCCTGCACGAATTGAAAGAACTTATCGAGAATGTCGGCGACGCGGCTGAAGCCGTTAGCCACGGCGACTTCACAAAGAGGATTAAAACCGAAGGCCGCAGCGGTTTCATGTTGCGTCTATCGCAAGGTGTCAACGAAATTGGTGCCGTATCTCACCGGGGATTAAGCGAAGTACAAGCAGCTCTTGAGGCCTTATCCAACGGCAAGTTGGACCGCCCCGTTACCGGCAATTTTGAAGGCATGTTTGACGACATCAAAACCACTTTCAATGGCACTTTGCACGAGCTGAAAGAACTTATCGAGGATGTCGGCGATGCTGCAGAGGCGGTGAGCCACGGCGATTTCTCTAAGCGGATCGAAACCCTAGGCCGCAGCGGTTTCATGCTGCGCTTATCGCAAGGGGTCAACGAAATCGGGGCTGTATCGCACCGGGGATTAAGCGAAGTGCAAGCGGCGCTCAAAGCCTTATCCGTCGGCAAGCTGGACCGGCCTGTTACAGGCGAGTTTGAAGGCATGTTTAACGACATTAAAACCACTTTCAACGGTACCCTTGAAGCACTCACTACCCTTATTGAAGAGGTTGGCACTGCAGCCGAAGCTGTCAGCCACGGCGACTTTACAAAGCGCATTGATACCGAAGGCCGAAGCGGCTTCATGCTCCGCCTTTCCCAAGGCGTCAACGAAATCGGCACAGTATCGCACCGGGGGTTAAGTGAAGTTCAGGCGGCCCTTGTGGCCCTATCAGAGGGTAAACTTGACCGCCCTGTGACCGGCKACTTTGAAGGGATGTTTGACGACATCAAAACTAGTTTCAACGGCACTTTGCACGAACTGAAAGAACTTATCGAGGATGTCGGCGATGCAGCTGAGGCTGTGAGCCACGGCGACTTCTCTAAGCCAATCGAGACCGAAGGCCGAAGCGGCTTCATGCTGCGGCTGTCTGAAGGCGTGAACAATATTGGCGCCGTGTCCCACAAAGGTCTAAGCGAAGTACAAACAGCCCTCGAGGCGCTGGCAAACGGGAGACTTGACCGCCCAGTAACAGGTAATTTTGAAGGCATGTTCGCTGATATCAAAACCACTTTTAATGGAACCCTCAAAGAAATTACATCCCTGATTGAAGACGTAGGAGCGGCGGCTGAGGCCGTGGGGCGTGGTGATTTTACTCAGCGCATTGAGACCGAAGGGAGGGAAGGTTTCATGCTCCGGCTCTCACAAGGCGTGAACGAAATCGGGTCGGTCTCACACCGCGGCCTTAGTGAACTACAGACCGCACTCAACGCTCTCTCCCAAGGGCGACTCGATCGCCCAGTAACAGGCGAGTTTGAAGGCATGTTTGACGACATTAAAACGACCTTTAACGGCATGCTTAAAGACCTTGCAGAATTGATCGAAAATGTAGGGTCTGCCGCAGAGGCAGTCGGGAGGGGTGATTTTACTCAGCGTATTGATACAGAGGGCCGAAGCGGATTTATGCTCCGGTTATCTCAAGGCGTAAACGAGATTGGCGCGGTCTCTCACCGTGGGCTCAGTGAAGTGCAAGCAGCCCTATTAGCCCTTTCCAAAGGAAGGCTTGATAGGCCCGTTACAGGAAACTTTGAAGGCATGTTTGACGACATAAAAACGACCTTCAACGGTACGCTCAGTGAACTTGCAACCTTGATAGACGACGTAGGATCAGCGGCAGAAGCGGTTGGCCGAGGAGACTTTACGCAGCGCATCAATACCGAAGGCCGGTCTGGGTTTATGCGCCGACTATCGCAAGGCGTAAATGACATAGGATCTGTCTCGCACCGCGGCCTTAGCGAAGTTCGGCTGGCTCTCACTGCGCTATCAGAAGGACGGCTCGATAGGCCAGTAACCGGCAATTTCGAAGGCATGTTTGATGACATTAAAACCACTTTTAACGGAACTCTAAACCAATTAGCAACGCTGATGGATGAGGTAGGATCTGCCGCCGAGGCTGTGGGCAAAGGCGATTTTACCCAGCGCATCAATACCGAGGGCCGAGCTGGTTTCATGCTGCGCCTGTCACTAGGCGTGAATGACATAGGCTCTGTGTCGCACAGAGGCCTTAGTGAAGTGCAGGCAGCCCTTACGGCCCTTTCCGAAGGACGACTAGACAGGCCCGTTACCGGCGATTTCCAAGGAATGTTTGAAGAGATCAAAGAAACGTTCAATGTTACGCTAGAGCAAATTTCCTCTCTGATCGAAAGCGTGGCTACGGCTTCAGAGGCCGTTAGTGCAGGCGATTTCTCCCTGCGTCTGGTCACAAGCGGTAAAGACGGTTTTATGCTCCGGCTATCAGAAGGCGTGAATAATATCGCGCAAACCTGCGAAGCGGGTCTAGCGGATTTAGCGCGGGTTTTAGAAGCAATGGCCGACGGCGACCTAACCGCCCGAATGGAGAAAGAATAYCAAGGAACATTCGACCAGCTGAAGCAGGATTGCAATACCACTAGCGCCCAATTGGCAGCGCTGGTATCCCGGCTTCAGGACTGCGCAGCAGGCGTAGGAGACACTTCCAGCGAAATCTCTGCCAGCAGTGTCGGCCTTTCGGAAAGAACCGAAGCACAAGCGGCCACCATACAGCAAACGGCTGCATCAATGGAACAAATGGCCTCCACCGTTCGGTTAAACAGCGAAAATGCCCAGCGCGCCAACAAGCTAAGCGACGAAGCGCGCCGAGGCGCCAGTGGCGGCAGGACAGTTGTGGACAACGCCGTAAAAGCAATGGACCGTATTCAGGAAAGTTCACAGGAGATTGTTGACATTATTGGCGTCATAGAAGAGATCGCTTTTCAAACCAATTTGCTGGCTTTGAACGCGGCGGTGGAGGCTGCGAGGGCGGGCGACGCCGGCAAAGGGTTTGCTGTGGTAGCCGCAGAAGTTCGGGCTCTTGCAGTTCGGTCATCCGAAGCCGCCAAAGACATCAAAAACCTGATCACTCACAGCGGCCAACAAGTCACCGAAGGCGTTAAACTTGTGAATGAAACGGGGCGATCCCTTGCTSGSAKKNTAGKNATNCCAWWGRAGANTRWGACCKYMMTCRTNTTCSGMGNTTRYCKTSGCSNGYCNCKRGCARGCYTCNGSCWWTKACKWSRTCAACSARNNAMTCASNNCAMSRTKGACGANAAKRASRCWGARNAACKCWGCGCTGGTAGAAGAAAATGCTGCCTCGGCGCGGTCCTTAGACCAGCAGGCCGATCAAATGCGAGAGGAAATGGCAGTCTTTAAAATCGGAAAAGAGTTGGCCAACGGCGCGGGAAAAGGGCTTGCCAACTAAAGGGGACCCCCAGCAATTGTAGTAACGTGTAACACAAAGTTTTTCAGTCCAGAAACGCCAACTGTATCCCGCTGTTCCGTACAACCGGACCGTCGACACATAATACTCTGAAAACACCGCGTGGTGCCCACGGCCGGAAAAATAAACTATTATTTTTCAATAGCTTAAACACTTTTTGATGCGAATTTGGAGCAGATAATCCCAAGTTTTCAGTTGTTTTGGAACTATACCAAGGCTGAGTCCAATTAAACTCGTTCCCTCAAATAAATAGGCCTCTGTTTTCAAGGCCCGACCGACCGTACATGGCGTTGTTTCCCCAAAACGTCTTTCAAGGGCCAGCGCAGGCTCACATCGATASAAAATGAAGCTGATAAACCAGATATGCTTTGTGCAATGAAATGTCTTTAAGAACCAGCGTTAAAAGCGCAAATTTCTGCATGAATAAGACGCTGCAAAGTAACATCTATGACAGCCCGCCCCGATCAAAAATATCCGCCACTTTTTTGGGCGGTTTTGGGGTCTCCATTGGAGGTGTGATGTTTGTGATGTCCCTACAATTAGTATTAAGGGCTAAGGCCCTATTATTCTTCGGCCATTAAGGCATTAAATTACCTCGGAAAGAACGAACAGTAYTTCAGTGAAYTCGGCGTTTCTTAAGTGGTAAGCGGCCGGTCAAAGCCTCCTATCCAAGCTCATTCTGCTAAATTATTGATGGTTGTTTAAAGCGGGCTTTGCGCTCGCTTGGATACGGGGCACAAGACTTATGGCAGGCAAAAGGCAGCGCGGTAAATGGCGTAAATCGTTCAGGCGACAGATAGTGGCTGAGGCTGAAGCGTCGGATGGACCAATGTCCGATGTGGCGCGGCGTCACGGTGTAAATCCGAAGGTCTCATATAATTGCCGCCAGCAACTTGCCGCTTCACTTGTACAGGGCGTTGCAGGTCTGGAAGTGTGTTTGGTACCGGTGGAGGTTGAAGCGTTGCCGGTAGTAAAGTCCAAGAACAGCAGCACTTCCGGGGCAGATTGCCTTGAGATTACAGTGCCCTAGGGCGCACGGGTGCGGCGCGGAAACGGTGCCGCACCAGCATTACTCAGCGCGGCCCTATCAGAACTGCGGTTACACACGCCGGGCAGAGCGCCGTGATCACAGTACCCTTAAACATCAAGATATGGCTGGCTGCAGGTGTTGCGGATAAATGCAAAGGATTTGGGGGTCTTTCAATGCTGGTGCACCAGGCTTTAAAGGAAGATCCTTTCTCGGGGCATCTGTTCATCTTCCGTGGTAGGCGCGGCAAGTTGTGTAAAATCATCTGGTGGGACAGTCAGAGTGCTTGCCTGTTCTCCATAAGGCAGGAGCGCGGCCGGTTTGTCTGGCCCCGYGCCGAAGACAGCAAGATCATGCTTCGCGCTTGCCCGCTTTCGAAGTTGCTTGAGAGCATTGACTGGCGCATCCAAAAAAAGACGTGGCGGCCTTTAAGGCGGGCTGATTGCCCTATGTCCGTTGCCGCGCTCAAACCCCTGATTTACTTACTGTTCTTTGATGTTGCATATAGATGTTGGGCGACGCATGGGCTATAAAATTGCCATAAATGGAGCGCCTTTCACGCCGCCMANWAASGCTTGTAGCATCAAACGCTCTGGRGCTTGAGATGCGGYTTGTTATMGAGWAGTTAYGGCTACAAATTGCTGGCCTTCGACGAGCAAAGTTTAGCTCTACGTCTGAAGCAATCGACAGTATCGTTGATCAGATGGAGCTCACCCTTGAAGGTCTGATCACCGAGTAAGCCGCTATCCTTCAGAACCAGCCTTATGTTGATAAAACAATTACTGGGGCTGAAGGGAAAAAACCGGGGCGCAAACCGCCGCCGGAACAGCTGCCAAAYGGCGGTATCGGCAACTGTTCGGCAAAGCACTACTCCGGATTGGTGGCGATGTTAGCGAGGGGCTGGATTAAGTGCCGGCGAGTTTTCGGGCCAAACGCCATGTGCGCCTGAAGATGGCGTGCAATAGCTACTTAGGAGTTAATGGGCGGAGGTTACATTGAAACGGCGWATAAACAGCTTTGGCTATAGCCGCAAAAAAGATGTGGCCTACAAGTGTTGATGCACTCCCTNGTAGGAGGGCTACACACATTCGGCCTCCATCGCTCCCGGCAACGGTTTTCCTTCAATATCTGTTACAAAACCGGCGTTTTTTGGTACCAACCAATAAATAAGCTCCCTGTTTATATGTTAGAATTAGATCTACTTGAGGCCCTTTGCGGGGCTAAAAATTTTCCGCATTTTCCGGAATTAAAATTTAGGCACCTGATTAACGCATACACGATGTGTTTTCACGTGAGATTGAACAAGTGCGCTTCGATGTTCTTTTGTATTAGAGCAACGTTGTATACTCGCAAGGGGGCGAGAGCTTTAAAATGGAGCTTTAATTATGGAGAGATCTCGTGCTGCCGAAATGGGCGCATTGCGGTGCAAAGATATACTAAAGCTATCCTCGTCACCTTTCTTGCTCTCGAACAGTTTTCTCGACATCAGGGAAGCTAGCAATTCAAAGAAATTGACTGTTGGCCGCAATCATTATCTGGCTGGCTCGATTTATGAAACTCGTCTTACAGATGCCATTGGAATTGGGCTAATAGAATTTTTGAACGTCTCGGATGGGTTTTTGCTCGTTGTTTCAGAGATGTCATTGAAAGAGGACATCGAATACTCTTTCAAAGGTGAAGATTGGGTGAGATTTTTCTATACGCTTGGGGGCAAGCAAGAAGTCACTTTGAACGGTGAACTGCATATGAACGAAGGCGACCATGCACATCTAGCTTTGCACCCAATTGGCAGTATAATTTCCGATAAATTATACGCCGGGGAGGAAATAGCGAGAAGGGTGACGATTCTGGTTAAAAGGGAGAAGCTCTTAGAGTTTATAGGAGTATCAGAGAAAAATTTRTCAAATGAGATGGCTAAGTTCTTTTTTGGTTCTGAAAAATGGATCTATAACGCTGAATTTAGGCTGGCRGGCAAAGCACTAGCGCTCCTTCAGAAATTTTTCGATAAAACTATACCTGTATTGTTTAGGCCGCTGCATCTGAAAGCTGCAACTCTAGAATTGGTAACGTTGCATCTATTTGAAATACTCGAGGGCATGATTGAGCGCGATGATGCAATAAAAATCTATGCCAGTGCAAAAAAGCAATTGTTGCAAGCTAAAGAAATATTGGAAGAAGATCTACTAATTACAAAGTCTCTCCCTGAAGTTGCCAAAATCGTCGGTTTAAATCGTAGCAAACTATCGCAGGGCTTCCACCATATGTTTGGAGTAACAATTCAGCAGTACATCATGTCCTTAAAAATGGAGCGTGCGCAAAATTATTTGCAAAATCGAGAAGGGTCAGTATCAGAACTAGCTTGGCTTCTGGGTTATAGCCATGTCGGGAATTTATCAGCAGCTGTCAAAAAATATTTTGGGTGCCCGCCTCGAGACTTAATCTGATTGACGGTTTCACCCTTAGTTATCGGATGTACACTGAGATTGAAATCAGGCCCATTTATAAATGCGTATTCAAATTTCGACACACAAGAAAATTCAACGATAGAGTGTCATCCCAACATTACTCAGCACGACCCTTTCAGAACTGAAGCCGCACAACACAGTACCTCTCAGCTTTCGGTGCGCCTTGAGAGCATTGACTAGCGTATAGAGGAGAATACGCGGAAGCCGCTGATGGCGGATTAATCTCATCGACCCAAACCCGTGATATACTGAAAACGCCGTATGGGATTTGTCGCGCTTCGCTAGATTAACTTATTCTTTCAATAGTTATGATGTTTTGGCCCGGCGATCCCCATCTACCATAGCTAGCCCAGCCATAATATAAGTGCGACTGATTGCGGGCTTTGTGTCTGCTTATTTTAAATGGGTGCTTATTTATGGCGAAAGGCAAAGCACTGCGTTGGCGGTATGAAAAAGACTTCAAGCGCAGGATTGTGGCAGAAGAAAATGCGTCGGATGTGTCAATATCGGCGTTGGCGCGGCGGCCCGGCTTAAGCGCCAGTTTTATTTTAACTGGCATAAGAAGTTTGGTGGTGATTTGCTCTCTGCAATTACAGCATCGCAGCTGGTGCCGATAGGTGCCATGCTGAGTATTAGAGTCACCATAAAAAGGCATGATTTGTGGATGCGCTTACCCGCCAAATACACTAAAGGAACACGCTGATCAAAAAAACGGGACCCGAAGGTCCCGTTTCTAACAAGTTATTTCTAACTATTCTTAGAATGCAGCCCGGAAACTGAACGTGAAGTTCCGGCCAAGCGTCTCAGCAAACAAGAAGCCATTATAAGCAAGTTCTGTAATTGTTGGCTTACGATCGAACAAGTTGTTGATCGTTGACGATACGGTGAGAGTATCTGAAAGCCGATATGACAGAGTTAAATTATGAATGTACTTGTCATTCAATGAGTCAATCTCGTTACCGTCAGCGTCAAAGAAACTAAGAGCTTCACGGTTCTGAGTATCTAGAACGTCTCGGCCTGTATAACCCATACGCCAGAAAGCGCGGAATTTGTCGTTGTTATAGACAAAATCTACGTTACCAGACCATTTAGGATTACCAAATGCACCAACAGTGTTGTTGATCGGCACACCAGGAACAATCTGGAAGATGTCCGTGATACGGCGGAAAGCGCCAACACGTATGGAGAAATCACCCCAGTCGCCGCTACCCAAATCGCTTGAAATCAAGCCAAGTGCATCCGCCACATCAAAGTCGTAACGTGTGTTAATCTGCACAGCTTCGAATGTTGAGTTGGAAGCATTCTGGAAACTTACTGCGAAGGCAACAATCTGGCCAGATGCATCACGTGTGTGTGCATCACAAACACCCTCTGGGAAGTTAGGGCTATCGAAACAAGCCCTGATCGCCTGAAGCGCGGTAATCTGCTGAATTCTATCCGTAATCCCAATGTTGAGGTAATCAACAGACAGGCGGAAACCCGGAATATACTCATCAGGCGAGATCGCAAAACCAAAAGAGTAAGAGTTACCAGTTTCGTTGCGCAGGTTTGTATTGCCAGAACTTACACCAGCGATTGAAAGGTTGTTCGAGTTGTTGGTGTGGTTCTCAGGGTCTGTAATACCTACAGCAGCACAGTTACGACGACGTGTACTATTAGGGTCGTCGCCTTCTGGGCCTGTATTGATTTGCGCATCACTACACGGATCGGCAAGGAAGCCGCGTACCGCGAATGTAGGATCAAACAGTTCCTGAATAGCAGGAGCACGGATTGATTTGGTAAAGTTACCGCGAAGGGTAAGCATATCAAACATAGTGATCGTGCCACCAAGTGTGTAGGTGTAATCAACGCCAGCGATGGAGTTATCAACATACCGTACTTTCGGGTTGAAAGTAACTTCGTTGATGAACGGAACATCACCGTCTTTCAAGATCGGTACGAATAGCTCCATACCAATTTCGTCAGTGCTGAATGTACCAGAAGAAGCAAGAGTTGGGCTGTTTTGGCCAAGCTCAAGCTGGTTCAGTCCGTCTGGAGAGAAGACACCAGTTTCTTTACGGTTCAAGTATGAAACCGCGAAGGATACTGCGCCGCCAGGAAGTTCGAAGATGTCACCACCAAGGTTAGCCTGGTAGATGCGCTGCTGAGTGTTAGAGCTTGTGATCTCAAGAAGAGATACAAAATCACCAGCTTCAGGCAGGAAGCGATTGCCGAACAAGTTCAAAGGTACACAACCATCCAAGAATGGACGTGCATCGATGCGTAGGTTTGCACCGCCTGGGAACGTTACGTCGTCTGCGTCGAGACCGAGTGCGCGCTGAAGAGTAGCGTTACAAACGATATCGCCAACTTGGGCACGTTGCTCAACAAGCGCGTCGGCAACACTTAGCAAACGACCGGCACGGATAACGAACTCGCCGTCAAGGTTAGCTGCAACACCGTTGTCGA
>JAESRJ010000131.1 GCA_016764715.1 Kordiimonadaceae bacterium
GTATTCGCAAAACGACCCACACGGTGGTTATGCCGCTTTCAGACGATGATGGCACCGTCACCCGGCTGTTCGGTTGCTCAATCTGGAGTTAACGTGCCCGAGCTAGCACTGCAGCCTTTGCTGCGCCGCCGCCCACCAGTCCCCTAACCCATCATTCAATCGCGCTGCTATTCAGCAAACTTTTCTCGGCCGCAAGACCAACAACGATAAAATCGATGAYTTTTCCCGCGMAGCYGGCGARAAGCAGCTRGCMTGGAAAGGSGCRACTGTCGCYGARATGAARKCCACGTTTGAYTATGCCAARCTRACAGAYGACGCMAAAATYTCGTGGGAYATCTGGGAATACCAGTATGAAAGTTCCAGAAAAGCCAACGAATTYCARAMSAACGGYTATATTTTTGARCAAATGCAGGCSGTGCAGTCTTTCTTCCCGCAAYTGCTTATTGCCATTCACCGGGTRGAAAATGCRGCSGACCTCGAAGCTTAYGTTTCCCGCATYAARGCYTCKGGSCGGGCGCTKGAYCAATTGATYGTTCAGTCSAAAGAAAATGCAGCMGCTGGCGTRCGSCCGCCGCGCTTCTCTTTTGAGTTSGTTATCTCAGAATCTAAAAAAATCATCAGCGGCGCACCRTTTGATGACGGCGMYGACAGCGCSGTTTGGGCYGAYTTCCAAGGMAARGTTGCCGCWCARAAGGAAGCTGGCGRGCTRGACGACGGGGCTGCAGAGGCACTTCTGGCCTCAGGTAAAGCGGCTTTRCTGACCGAGTGGAAAACAGCGTACGAGGCCCTGATAGCCTGGCAAGAAGAAGATATCGCCAACACATCCGACATTGCAGCCGGCGTTAACACGCTGCCAAACGGCGAAGCATTTTATAAAGAGCGCCTTGCCAACCAAACAACCACCGGCCTAACGGCGGACGAGATCCACAATATTGGCCTTGCAGAAGTGGCGCGCCTACGGGCTGAAATGCAAGGCATCCGCGAACAGGTTGGCTTTGAAGGTGATCTCGTCGCCTTCTTCAAGGAACTTCGCGAGAAAAAGGATGATGCCCGCTACTATTTCCCAAATACCGACGAAGGCCGCCAAGCCTACATCGACGGGGCCACGGCAGCGATTGATACTATTCGCGGCAAGCTGCCAGAGTATTTTGGCCTGCTGCCAAAAGGCGAGCTGGAAGTAAAACGGGTTGAAGCCTTCCGCGAGCAGGACGGYGCGGCGCAGCATTAYTCCCGCGGCACGCCRGAYGGYTCCCGYCCGGGSGTTTAYTATGCGCACCTGTCYGATATGACAGCSATGCCAAAGCGCGARCTTGARGTGATCGCYTACCATGAGGGCCTGCCCGGCCACCATATGCAGATCGCCATTCAGCAGGAGCTGGAAGCTGTGCCTACGTTCAGAACACAAGCAGGCTTCACTGCCTATTCCGAAGGCTGGGGGCTTTATTCTGAAAAGCTGGCCAAGGAAATGAGCGGCACCTACGCTGATCCCTATTCCGAGTTTGGGCGTTTGGGGTCCGAGATATGGCGTGCGATCCGTTTGGTGCTGGACACTGGCCTGCACTCAAAAGGCTGGACAGAAGACCAAGCTGTTAAATATTTCCAGGAAAATTCTGCGATTACTGATTTGCAGGCCCGCTCTGAAGTGCAGCGCTATATGGTGCTGCCGGGGCAAGCCACCAGCTATAAAATCGGCATGATCAAAATTCAGGAACTGCGCGCCAAGGCTGAAAAATCGCTAGGCGATAATTTCGACATTCGCGGTTTCCACGACACAGTGCTGGGTGGCGGTGCCATGCCGCTTTCCATCCTTGAGCGCCGTGTTGACCAGTGGGTAGCCAGCGTACAAAACTCGCACGGCTAAACGCAGCGCCAACACATAAAGATATGCCCTTTCACTGGTTGGTGGAGGGGCCTTTTTTCTGAAGTCTTGATCGGTAACCAATGGCAGCTATCTACTGTTTTTTCGCCAGTGTAGTGCCGAAAATAACGGGGCGGCAACACATGTAAAAAACAGTGAAAGCCGCAGGCCACGGCTTATCCAAACCGCGTTAAAGTGGGCACCTTCTATCAGGAACACCACGGCAACAAGCACAGTAGATAACACCCAAACGCCGACGGTGATGATCGCCATATCCAGAAACAGAATTTTACTTTTTGCAGATATTTTCACCACTTATGTGTCCTCTGCTACCTATTTACTTGCCCTTGCCCAAGCCCACGAAAAGAAACGCKGCGTTTGCAAGAACCGCCCCCGCAACATAAATCCAGTATGGGTCGGTGCCGTGGGCTCTAAAGACCAGTATAACGGATACGGTAGAAACCAGCGCCAAAACAATTCCTATATACGGCTGGCGCTTGCCAATTTCTTTTTTAATAGCTGTGAACAAGCTCTTCCCCTATTTCTGCCTCACCAATGATCACTGCCTCAATCGTAACTCAAGCCGCACTTCCAGCAAACCTTCTGAGGCCAGCCAAACCTGTTGCCAGGCTCAGGGCCCTTTGAAGAATACGCATCACAAGCAGAACACCTAAAAAAGGTCCTGGCCACTGTAAAAGTAATCTGAATGGCCATAGATACGGCGAAGATAAATTTCATATCATCGCGGCCTGATAAAGCACTAGTGGACTGACCCCAACTAAAGAGCATGGCACTGGCGCTAACGGCCATACCAAGCCACCCAATATGGGCCATAATGACAAAAATTTTTGTTGCTGTTCTTTTCACAATTACACTTCATCGTCCTCAGTTTTCGACCCTCAGTTCGCCCAAGGTTTTACGGCAACCAAAATGCTAATCACTAAGGCTGCGGCCGTGCATACCAGCAATGGCCAGTGCAGTTTTCCGTTCTCTTCACGCGCCTTAAGCGCTCGTTTGGCAAAGAATAACGTCGCGCCTAGAAAAATAAGTGTCAAAATCATAAGTCACTCCAATTCGCCCTCAGTTGTCAGCCAGTAACGTGGAAATGTCGAGCAACAGAAATCGCTGYTAAATTTTGTCTTTTTTAGGGACGAAAAATCTTGCTGTGACCCCCAATATGAGATTGATCGAGGTCAAAAAACCGAGAATGGACAAATATCTAGTATTTTCGCTCGACCAACCGACAAAAATCATAATCATCGCATTCAGCGTAAGAAATTGAATGGCCATCATATAGAAAAATATCTGCAAATTGACAGCATGTCGAACGAACCAAGTACTAGATTTCTCGGTCAAAATATATCCCCTCAATCGTTGTTTRTTCCCGGCACCCTACACAATAATTTCAATAGTAGGCAAGCAGCATGAGCGGGTCCTCAGTTGTCANTCWWKYWNTTNNRGWRSTTTGCAYMGMRSNGAAMTRYWGKWTTCAGGCGGCCACGGGTAGCTATCTGCAAACCTTCGACACTCAGCGCACCTAAGCAATTTTCCAAGCAGCATCGCGACAACCATAGACACAAAAAGGTAAAAAGCATGCAACCTCAGTGTCTCAAAAATCTCATCAGAGCTAGCGCCCTGCTGAAACAAGGGCTTCACTATATCCTCCACATAAACGATATACGCCATGAACAGCAGATAGCTTACCAAAACCAAGGCCTTTGCGGTAGTTCTACGCATAATCTATCCCCCAATTCGTCCTCAGTTGCCAATCAGGGCTCTCTGGCTTCGCGCAAGATCGCTCCAATTTCTCGGATAGTCTCTT
Organism: Kordiimonadaceae bacterium; assembly: GCA_016764715.1. Lineage (GTDB taxonomy): Bacteria > Pseudomonadota > Alphaproteobacteria > Sphingomonadales > Kordiimonadaceae > Kordiimonas. The sequence continues at coordinate 3,681 of JAESRJ010000131.1, forward strand.
TGTATTCGCTGCGTTCAAATCCAGTTCGACTTGGCCCCCCGCTCCCAAGCCTGCAATGTTTCTGCGATAGCATTGTTTAGTAAAGAGAGTTCATCATTTGTAAAATCAATCGTTACTTTCCCGCCCGCTTCCCAAATTTTCTTCATAAAATTAACTTCCCCCCAATTTCCGTCCTCAGTTGTCAGCGCTCATTCTTCGATACGTTCTAACTTCGCCAAAGCCACCCTGGCGATCACCGAAAAACAGGTGAACAGAAATAAGAATGGTATGACCCAAAAAATAGGGAACCTATCGTTCATTTCCATACCGCCAACCCAAAGTAAAACAAATATTAGCCAGTCAGGTATTTTGTGGAAGATACGGCGGGCGATCCGTTTGGTACTGGATACCGGCCCGCACTCAAAAGGCTGGACAGAAGACCAAGCCGTTAAATGTTTCCAGGAAAACTCTGCGATTACTGATTTGCAGGCCCGCTCTGAAGTGCAGCGCTATATGGTGCTGCCGGGCCAGGCTACCAGCCATAAGATCGGCATGATCAAAATCCAGGAACTACACGCGAAGACTGAAAAATCGCTAGGCGACACTTTCGACATTCGCGCGACATTCGCGTTTTCCACGACACAGTGCTGGGCGGCGGTGCGATGCCACTTTCGATCCTTGAACGCCGTGTCGGCCAGTGGGTAGCGGGCGCGCAAAAAAAGCGCGGCTAACCGCACAGAAAAAATAAGGGGCCCTTGCACCAATCAGTGTAAGGGCCTTTTATTTATGCACACAAAACGGCGTTTTAGCGTGATCCAGTAGGTGCCTGCTCTTTTGGGTCGCTTTAAAAACTGAACAATAAACCAACTGTTGCGAGGTATCCTTTTGAGCGGCCAGCATCCACATATTGTCCGCGAACCCTGACGCTGAAGCCTGAGCCAAGGGCGCGCTCGTACCCCGCAAGAATGGTGAAACCATCTGTCGGCAGGCTGCCCTCATCGTCAAAGAAATCACCAAAATCGATTTCACCGACATAGCCAGCGCCAAAAGTATAGAGATTTCTGTTTTCCCTACCTGCTACAAACCCTACCGTACCAAGCAACTGCACGAGAGCGGTGCCATCGTTATCTCCGTCACCAGCTCGTCTCGAACCATTCTGTCCAATCAAATCAAGTTCGGCCCCGAAAACCATGTTACCGTCAGTTTGGTACCGGTATCCCAAAAAACCACCGAAAGCAATTCCGTTATCGTCCCCGAGGTCAAGAGCGCCGCTTTCAAGTCCCAGATAAACGCCTGAAAAATGCTTTTTATCTTGTGCTACAACGCTGACGCTACCCACTACTAGCGCTAGCGCCAGTATACAATACCGTATTACAACCATTTTTTGTCCCCTTCATTAAAAATCAAACTTCTGGTATGTGAAGTAGGGGCCAAATACGGCATAAAMATGACCTATTAGGGATACTTTTTTTTGGCTTCTACCAACCTGCTGGAGCCGATCCGTGGCGGCATCTTCTATCTTCTGTTACGCCGACAACCTGTTGAAGCAACGTCACAGCTAGCTTTCGTTAAAGTTGATCTATTAGACTAGCCAGCCGCTTGTTATAGAACTTGGCCAAGACGAACGCCCCTTTTTGCCTACGCAAGCCGCTCATCGGCCCAATAGTCCCATCTTGCCGTACCGCAGCTTGTTTCTTAAACCGTTGTCGCGCCGCCTCCCCTTTCGCTACTCTTAGCCATCTTCACAACTCGTTTTTTCTTGGATGCCTTGCGCATGCCGGGCCACAATTCGCTTTGAGGCCGCTTCAAGCCTCGCGTGGAGATCTTTGTGGTTTGGCGCGGACTTCAAGACTGTTGCATATATCTGCCGAGCTAAAAGAACCGTCTCTGTCAGCTCGGTATGCTCGATTTCCAGATTCTTCAGATCCATGCGCGCATGTGCTGACAATAGATAAGGTGCCCGGCCCGCCTTTAGCATTTTTACAGCGGACGCCTGATTGTTTGCATATAGAAATTTTACGTTGGGCCTAGCCTTTAATGTATCTAAAAAGCCGCTAAACTCGTATCCTAAAACCGTAATTATCGTCACATCACGCAAATCATCCACAACCGGGTTTTGGGTTCCAACCAGTGCATAGAGTGATATCCGGATAACCGGGAATACGCTAGGCTCCACCAAAAGCGTCTGTTCGCTGATTGAATTAAAGTCGCGCCCTGCCATCCACATATGGAAGTGGCTTTCACCGTTTCGAATGCTTGAATAAATACGCGCCATTGGCATGGTAATGAATTTAGGCTCGAAGCGTGCTTCTTCTATCAGCTCTCTGAAAATATCGAAATACCCACCACAGTAGACCCCGCCTCTGGAAGCAAGGTAAGCGCGAGGAAAGGTAACAATAACAGGGCCCTGAAACTGAATGGCTGGTTGAACGATTGCCCTTGCAGGGGCCGCATCAGGGGCTAGGAACAGTAGAAGAATAAGCAATAAAATTGAAAACGCCCGCTGTYCCCCATCCGGCCTAAATCGGCACCACAACAACGGCCAACTTACAGGCCAAATATCTAAACATCGTCTCGACACAGCGGGCTCCGAGCGAGACAACTCATTAGCGTCCCGCGCAGGCAGAATAGTTTATTCTGTTTAGCTTTTGGTTAAAGCCTGTGTAACGATCCAGTTCAGGCCGTTACAATCGAAGCTTCTGTCGCCGCCGACACATCATCTGCTGTGATACCCGGCGCTAGCTCTACAATTTTTAGACCGCCTTCGGTGATGTCGAACACACCTAGCCCCGTAATGATGCGGTCTACTACGGCTTTACCCGTTAGCGGTAGCGAGCATTCTTTCAGCAATTTGGGCTCACCCTTTTTGTTGGTATGATCCATAATCACTACCACGCGTTTAACGCCAGCGACCAGATCCATAGCGCCGCCCATGCCCTTGACCATCTTGCCCGGGATCATCCAGTTGGCGAGATCACCGTTTTCTGCCACTTCCATCGCGCCTAATATTGACAGGTCAATATGGCCGCCGCGGATCATGGCGAAACTGTCAGACGAGGAGAAGAAGCTTGAAGTTGGCAGTTCAGTGATGGTTTGCTTGCCAGCGTTAATGAGGTCAGCGTCTACTTCGTCATCATACGGGAACGGGCCCATGCCAAGCATGCCGTTCTCGCTTTGCAGCGTTACCTGCACGTCCTTTGGGATATAGTTTGCCACCAGCGTCGGGATACCGATACCGAGGTTTACATAAAAACCGTCCTGCATTTCTTTTGCAGCGCGCTCGGCCATTTGTGGGCGGTTCCAGCCTTTTTGTTCATCTTTTTTAATCTCGGACATTATACTGCCCCCCGCTCGGTGATAGTGCGTTGCTCGATGCGTTTTTCGAACTCGCCTTTGATGATGCGCTGCACATAGATGCCCGGCGTGTGGATATGGTCAGGGTCAAAGCTGCCTGCTTCAACGATCTCTTCCACTTCAACCACTGTTGTTTTCCCGGCAGTTGCCATCATCGGGTTAAAGTTACGTGCGGTTTTGCGGAACAGCAGGTTGCCTTCAGTGTCGGCCTTCCATGCTTTTACAATGGAGAGGTCCGCCGTAAGGCCGGTTTCCATAATATAGGTTTCGCCGTCGAAATCCTTGTGCTCTTTACCTTCCGCGATCAGCGTACCAACGCCTGTTTTCACGTAAAAACCCGGAATGCCAGCGCCGCCTGCGCGGATACGCTCAGCCAGGGTGCCCTGCGGGTTAAATTCMAGCTCAAGCTCGCCTTCCAGATACTGGCGTTCAAATTCTTTGTTTTCGCCGACGTAGGAGCTGATCATTTTTTTGATCTGTTTTGCGTCCAGCAAAATGCCAAGGCCAAAGCCGTCGACACCGCAGTTATTGGAAATGAAGGTCATTTCCTTTGTGCCTGCCGTGTGCAGTGCAGCGATCAGGTTTTCCGGAATACCGCACAAGCCAAAACCGCCCGCCATAATCGTCATACCGTCAAACAGGAGGCCGTCTAGGGCGCTTTCTGCTGTTTTATATATTTTACGCATACTCTTCTCCTGTGTAGCGCGAAGCTATGGGTGAGATTAGGGACTGGAACACCATTGTTAGCCTCGGAGATACTGGCTATTATTTACGCGCGCAATGAAATTCACGCACGYGGWAACCGCCARAWCCGGCTTAGCTCTCTATGTACCATAAATTCTGCGGGGTTGAAGCCTGACCCTAACGATATTATATATAGATCAAACAAATAAAAGACAGCGACAGGAGAGAGGCAATGATGCGTATCATAGCCAGGTTAATCGGGGGCATACTCTGCTTTTTTGGCATTATCGGCATGTTAACGCCGATCCCGTTCGGCATTGTATTTTTTGTAATCGGGCTCTTGTTCCTGATCCCTTCAACGCCTTCAGCCGCGAACGGCGTGCGCTGGATGCGGAAGAAAGTACGTATTTTCGACCGAGCAATGACCGCGATTACAAATAAAATGCCCTACCCGTACCGCCGGATTTTACGTTCAACCGAACTTGGTGTAGAAGACTGGTAATATAATTTCCCGCCCAGACTGATACCCAGTTGTGGCAGAGCGAGTATTTGGCCCGATCACGACTGCGAACGACATATACAGTGTGGCAATCCCAATCGTTTTGGTGCTGATAGCTTTTGAAGCGATCTTCTCTGCGCGGAAAAAYCTTGGCTATTACAAAARCGGGGACACCCTTGGTTCCCTTGGGCTGATCATCGGCAAYATTGCGGTCAAACTGCTGACGCAGGCCAGTGTATTTGGGTTCCAGCTTTGGCTTTTCAGCTACAAAATCATTGATRTTTCAGCCCTAATGCCGATTTGGGCGCAGGCAATTTTGGTGGCGATTGCCATTGATCTTGTATTTTACTGGTACCACAGGGCCAGCCACCGCGTGCGTTTTCTGTGGGCGATCCACATGAACCACCATTCCAGCGAAGAGATGAACTTTGTTGTCGCCTTTCGGCAAGCATGGTTTGGGCCGCTGTCTAAAGTACCCTTCTTTGCCGTATTGCCGCTGGTAGGTTTTGACCCAACTCTGATTGTGGTTGTCGGTGTGTTCAACACCCTGTGGGGCGTTTGGGGGCATACGCGCATCATCGGCAAGCTAGGGCCSCTGGAAGGCATTATGAACACGCCGTCCGCGCACCGGGTGCATCACGGCAGCAACCCTGAATAYATCGACAAGAACTACGGCAATCTCTTTATGATTTGGGACCGTATGTTTGGCACCTACCAAGCTGAAAAGGCCCCTGTGGTTTACGGCATTACCGACAATGTCAAAACCAANAACCCCGTCACCATCACCCTGYTATATTGGCGCACCATCCTGCGCGACATTGGCAAAGCCCAAGGCCTAAAAGACAAGATCCGATGTTTTACCGCCCCGCCCGATTGGCAACCCTAACAGCCTAATTTACCATGCTGACATTTTTTGTCAGGAGCGTAGCTATATATCATGGGGCTGCTATAACGGGGGCTTCAAAGGGGAGATACCATGCCGTCCAACACGCTTACACTCGTACAGTTTGAAACTACTGAGGATATTCCGAATTACAGCCCCTTTTGCGTCAAGGCAGAGGTGCTGTTGAAAATGTCTGGTTTACCTTACGACATCGAAATTTTAGACGACCCGCGCAAATCCAAAAAAGGCAAACTGCCGATGGTGCGCGACGGGGACCGTACAATCGCCGACAGCGAGTTTATCAAAAGATACCTGACCGAAGAAAAGAGCGTTGATTTTGATGGCCACCTTTCTGCGCGCGAGCAGGCACAGGCACACGCTTTCTCAAAGATGGTAGACGAACGCCTCTACTGGACACTGGTTTATGACCGTTGGATTGAGGACGACAACTGGCCCACCATTCGTGATTTTTGGTTTGGTAAAATGCCTTTCCCGATCGGTGCGTTGATTAGCCGCGTGGCGCGCAAAGCAGTGCGTAAAAATCTAAACGGCCACGGCATCGGCTTGCATAGCCGCGACGAAATCTACACGCTGCGCGATAGCGACCTCAACGCCTTAGCAGCCCAGCTTGGCGATCAGGACTTCCTGTTTGGTGACAAGCCCTGCACAGCAGATGCATCGGCCTTCGGCGTACTTGTAAACGCTGATCGCGGTATCCTGCCGTCCAATTTGAAACAGGTAATCAAATCATACCCGACACTAGTAGCCTATGTAGAACGCTGCATGCAACGTTGGTTCGCGAAATAACGCGAACAAGCAACCCAACCAAAAAACCTTATGGAACTGCTCCCATTTTCTTAGCTGTTCCATAACTTCCTCACTCTTTTCCTCCAAGAAACGCTGCGCCAAATATCATTACTGACGGTTTTTGTCAGGAGAGTGTCAGTATACCCAGATCAGACGTTAACCCCCACTTTAGGAAACTCTGATGAGCAATACTGAATTTACCCTCTACGCATTCCCTTCCATGCCCGGCACCTTCAATATGGGCCCAGCGGCTGCCAAAGCCGATATCCTCCTGCAAATGGCTGGCATGCCTTTCACCACCGAAATGCACCCTGACTATAAGGCCTTCTCCAAAGGCAAACTGCCTGTACTGAAGGACGGCGATACTATCATTGAAGATTCTGAGTTTATCCGGCTTTACCTCGGCACAGAATACGGCAAGACACTGGATGCAGGGCTGGATGACAGCCAGAAAGCCATTGGCCACGCCCTTAGCCGCATGCTTGACGAGCGCAGCTATATTGCAATGGTAGAAGCACGCTGGGTTAAAGATGAAGGCTGGGCCCAAATCCGCCCAATGTTCTTCGCTGAAAGCTCTGACGAAGAAGCTGAAGGCATGCGCCAGCAAATGCGCGAGCATCTGGCTCACTTCAATTTCAGTGCCCATACAAATGAAGAAAAGCGCATGCTAATCCGCGAAGACATGCGCGCGATTTCCGCCCTGCTCGGTGACAAGCCTTTCATGATGGGCGATGAGCCAACTTATATTGACGCAACAATTTTTGGCTTCCTTGCCAACTTCTATGCGTCATCCGTGAAAATATGGCTCGGCGAAGAAGTGGCGGCCTTCAGTAATCTGGTTACCTATATCGAACGCGGTATTGCGCGGTGGTATCCAAACGAAGGAACAGCAGCTGTAGCTGCCGAATAAACCAGCTCTCAACTTTCGACCTGGGCCGGCTCCCACCTCCCCTTATGCCGGCCCGGTACTTTCGCTCATCTGAAGTTGTGGAGCTATGACTATGTATATTGTACTTCTAAAGTTTGCCGTAAACCGCGACAAGGCAGGCCTCTTTATGGAAGGTCATAAAAACTGGATCAAACGCGGCTTTGATGACGGTGTTTTCATACTTGCGGGAAGCTTACCTCCTAGTTTTGGTGGCGGCATTATGGCGCACAACACGTCGCTAACTGACCTGCAGGACAGAGTAAATCAAGACCCGYTCGTTCTGGAAAAAATCGTGAGCGCCGAGATTACCGAATTCACGCCGTCCAAGGCTGATGATCGCATGAGCTTCTTGCTGCCACAGAGCACGGCRCCTCGWTGACCTTAAGGTGCGGACACTTCCCGYATTCCCTGAAGATCGCGCCCTTTTCCTCAGCCTCATCCCAGGATAGAGCACAACAACWNNNAAAGGCCCGAGGATTGCTCCTCAGGCCTTTATTCATAAATACCAAGTACCGCTTATTTAGCGGCTTTAGCAGCTTCAATTGCTTTYGTGATCAGCTCAGCTGCCACTTCCGGGCCTTTCCAGCCCATAATTTTAACCCATTTGCCTTCTTCGAGATCTTTATAATGCTCGAAAAAGTGCGAGATCTGCTGAAGGAAAATTTCCGGCAGCTCTGTATAGCTTTTCACACCGCGGTAAAACGGGTGCAGCTTATCAACAGGCACCATTAGGATTTTTTCGTCCATGCCTGCTTCGTCTTCCATTATCAGTACACCAAGCGGGCGGCAACGCACCACAGCACCAGGCATAATCGGCGTACGGTTAGCAAGAAGTACATCTGCAGCATCGCCGTCATCCGCAAGCGTGTGCGGAATAAAACCGTAGTTACACGGATAGCGCATGCTTGTATGCATGATACGGTCAACGAACAGCGCGCCGCTTTCTTTATCCATTTCGTATTTCACGGGCTCAGTACCTGCGGGCACTTCGATGATTACATTTACATCCCACGGCGGGTTTGCGCCGATTGAGATTTTGCTCATATCCATGGTGGGGATCCTAGGACTTTGGGGTTTAGGGGATTATCTAATATCTCGGTTGGTTATTTCGTAAACTGGCCYACAAGAATGCAAGCAAACACAATCCAACCAAACGAGATATTAGAGCGAAATATCTGCAAGCAAATGTCAGSATCATTAATGTCGATCTTTTTGACCTGCACGCCGAGGTGAACCGCCGCCAGCGCGATGCCGATATAGTAGACCCCGCCAAGCTTTGCAAGCATTCCTGCGGCTATAAGGCTAAAAACGAATACGGCGTAAAAAACAGCAATCCATAARTGTGTTTTTTCGCCGAAAGCCAAGGCAGTGGATTTAAYGCCGATGAGCGCATCGTCTTCCCGGTCCTGATGGGCATAAACTGTGTCGTAACCAAGCGTCCAGAACACGCCGCCCAGATAAAGAATGATCGCTGGCCAGCCGAGCAAGCCTTCAAGGGTGGCCCAACCAACTAGCGCGCCCCAATTGAAAGTAAGCCCCAGCCATGCCTGTGGCCAATAAGTAATGCGTTTCATAAAGGGGTATGCAGCCACCAATAGTAACGAACCAAGCCCAACCATAATAGCAAAACTACCAAGCTGCAGCAGCACAACAAGACCGATCAAACACTGCAGCACAAGAAACGCTGCGGCTTGTTTCATCGTCACTTCGCCAGCCGGTATTGGCCGGCTCTTGGTGCGCTCAACTTGGCCATCAAAGTCACGGTCGACCATATCATTATACGTACAGCCTGCCCCGCGCATGGCCAATGCGCCGATGCCGAACAGGGCAAACAAGTAAAGCACTTGAAAGCCAAATTCAAAACTAGGTGCAAGTGCCAAGGACCACCAACACGGCCACAATAACAGCCATACGCCAATAGGCCTGTCTAGCCGCGCCAGTTTCAAATACGGGCGCATTTGTTCCGGGGCTTGCCGGTATACCCAGCTGCCTTCCACTGCGTCCGCCGTTTCCACGGTTGTTTGCTGYTCTGGTGCCATGCCTAGCGGGTACGACGCAGGCTCGTTGAAGTCAACCACCACAATGCCGCTGCCCAGGCCAACGTGGCGTGTTCCTAATTGACAACCGAAGCTTAACTTCATAATTTTCAAGCCTACTTAACAGGTACTAGGCATGAAAACTCTTATAACATTGTTCGCAGTTGCTACATTTTCCTTCACCAGCGCGGGTGCCAAAGACGGCAGGATAAAATTGGACCATGTCATTATCGCCGTGCAGGATCTGGATGCTGCAAAGGCCCACTTTTCTGTGCTCGGGTTTCGCCTCAAAGACGGCAGCCTTCACGCGAACGGCCTATTAAACGCCCATATCGAATTTGCCGACCATAGCGAGATTGAACTGATGTCCTTAACCGGCGAAGCGGGCGACGCTATTGCCCAGGGGTATCAGAGGTTTTTAACCGAAGGCGAAGGCGGGGCCTATGTAGCGTTTTCGGGCATGTCAGCCACGCGTATTTCGGCCCTGCTTACATCGGCGACTACCGAACACATACTCACAAGCGGCAAATTCTGGAGCTATATTACCTTTCCTGAGAGTTCAGGGTTGGAGCATATATTCTTTGTCGAACAACACGGCACTGCGCAACGGCAAGAATACAATCCCCATCCCAACGGTGCTGCATATGTTTCTGCCRTTGACCTGCAAGGCACAGAAGCCTTGGYGCGTCTGYTCCTTCTTKTTGGCGCTGCGCCCTGCGAAGCTATAACAAAAGACACAGAGTGCTATAAACTGGGTCGCACTGAATTTCGGGCGCAACCCTATAAAGCTGGGCGCCCGAGAGTGCGGACCATTCAGCTGAAAGCACAAATATTTTCAGATGGCACTTCCGAGAGAGCCTTACTCGGCGTCACCCTAGTGGCCAAGCGCTAAGCGCGCTCTTGACAGTGGAGCTTCTAGGCGCAAAGTTCCGGCAAACATCCCACACAACCTTACGCAATGAGATCAGCATGGCTAAAAAAAATGATATCCGGCTTTTTGTAGAAGCACCCCTGCCCGGCCAAGGCTTGCTGGTACTGGATCAAGAGCAGTCGCATTATGTGGCCAATGTTATGCGAGCGAAAGCAGGGAAAACCATCGCGCTTTTTAACGGACGAGACGGTGAATGGGCCGCAGATATTTCTGAGATCAAAAAACGAACAGTCATCGTGCGCATCACAGACAAAACCAAGGATCAAGCTGCTGAACCTGATCTGATGCTTGCCTTTGCGCCGATTAAAAAAGCACGCATCGACTTTATGGCACAAAAGGCTACTGAGCTCGGCGTTGCGCACCTACTGCCCATGTACACTCGCCGCACCAATGTCGACCGTGTAAAGACCGATCGCCTGCGGGCTAATGCTATCGAGGCTGCGGAACAGTGCGAGCGCCTTACCGTGCCAATAGTATCAGAACCTATAAAGCTCGAGAAGCTCTTGGCTGATTGGCAAACGGACAGAATGATCATGTTTTGCGACGAAGACCTGAGCGGTGAAACAGCGCACGCAGCGCTTGCTAAACTTTCGGCAGACGAGCGAGCTAGGCCGTGGGCCATTCTCATCGGGCCGGAGGGCGGTTTTGTGCCTGAGGAGCGCGCCGCGATCAGGGCAATGGATCAAACCATCGTCGTGTCGCTAGGGCCGAGGGTTTTGAGGGCTGACACGGCCGCAATGGCGGCAATCAGCTTGTGGCAGTCGGCTATCGGTGACTGGTAACAGCCCCAAAAAAGCTGCTGTTCAACATTCTGTGCAAATAGATTAGCTCACTTTACGGCAGGCATAGTTTAGTTTTCTTGTATGCAGCGGCCCGAGTGCTTAAATTTCAACTTAACTGATACGCGAGCTACAAACACTGTCAAAGGCCATTTTATGTCGAATGCTACCCCGGTTATCGAGACCAAGTCTCAACTTATTGAGAACCTCGAAACAGGCAATAAACCTGACCGCGATACATGGCGGATCGGATCCGAGCATGAAAAATTTGTCTTCTACCGGCCTGACAACAGCCCGCTCGCGTACGAGCCTGACGGTGACAGACCCGGCATAAAAGACGTATTGCAAGCGTTCATTGCGCGTGACTGGAAACCGGTTGAAGAAAACGGCTTTCTTATTGCGGCGACCAAAGACGGCGCATCCATCACGTTAGAGCCCGGGGGGCAGTTTGAACTTTCCGGCGCGCCGCTTAAGTCCATCCACGAGGCCTGCAACGAAACCACAGCTCATCTGCGCACATCGCAAGAAATTGGCGAAGAACTAAACATTGGCTTTCTTGGCCTCGGCTTCCATCCGACACTGAAGCGCGAAGACGTACCAGTGATGCCTAAGGATCGCTACGGTATTATGCGCGCCTATATGCCCACCAAAGGCAGCCTCGGCCTTGATATGATGCTGCGCACTTGCACCGTGCAAGTGAACCTTGATTTTGCCAGCGAAGCAGACATGATTGAGAAGTTCCGGCTTGGCCTTGCCCTGCAGCCTTTGGCGACAGCGCTGTTTGCTAACTCGCCGCTCAAAGAAGGCAAAGTGAACGGCATGAAAAGCTACCGCAGCCATATCTGGACAGATACAGACCCGGACCGCTGCGGCATGTTGCCGTTTGTTTTCGAAGACGGTATGGGTTTTGAGCGCTGGGTAGACCATGCGCTTGACGTACCTATGTATTTCGTTAAACGCGATGGTATTTACCTTGATGCTTCTGGCCAGTCCTTCCGTGATTTCTTGAAGGGTGATCTGCCAGTTCTGAAGGGCGAGCTACCGACGATAAATGATTGGGAAGATCATCTAACCACCCTCTTCCCTGAAGTGCGGCTGAAAACATTCCTTGAGATGCGCGGCGCGGACGGCGGCCCCTGGTCACAGCTTTGTGCCCTACCTGCTTTCTGGACCGGCCTACTGTATGATACTGAAGCCCAAACAGCTGCGCTCGACCTCATCAAAGGTTGGTCTATTGAGGAAATGGAGCAGCTTCGCACCGATACACCGACAGAAGGACTGCAAGCCAGCATCCAAGGCAGAACGCTACAGCAAATCGGGAAACAGGCCCTAGAGATCGCTGACCTCGGCCTGAAAAACCGGGCACGCTTTTCAACCAGCGGTGATACGGAACAGGGCTTCCTCAACAGCTTGCGCGAAACGGTCGAAACAGGGATTACCCCTGCAGACATGATCCTAGAAAAGCTAAAAGGCGAATGGCAAGGCGATGTTTCAAAATTGTTTTCGGCGTTAAGCTATTAGAAACATTGGTCTTTGCAAGACTACGCTTCATTTTTATAGCGCCGTCTACAAGCTACAGATTCCCTTAATACTATTCATATATAGTTAAGCATGTTGCCCCACTGCTAGTGCGCACATTATGCAGAGGCAACCTATTATGAATAGGCAAGGGTGAGAAAAATGGACTTTAAAGTACATACTGAAGGTAACGCGGTAAAAATTGAACTGGACGGCGAGTTAACATTCGATACGCACCGCGACTTCCGCGAAATTATGAATGTTATCCGCGATGCCCAGTCTGACGTCGAAGTTAACTTAAAGGGACTGAAGAATATAGATTCTGCGGGCGCAGGCATGTTGAAACTCGCTCAGGAGAAGGCAAAAGAAGGTGGAAATTCGCTATCACTGACAGAAGTCCCAAAAGACTTGAAAACCTTCATCGATTTACTGAGCTAACGACCGACTGCTAACCTAAAAAAACGCATCAGATTTTCCGCCGCGGCTTTTCTTCGATAACGGGAAGCGTAAATACGAAATTGCAGCCCTGCCCTTCCGTTGGCTCGCACCAAATGCGGCCGCCAAGCGACTGTACAATCTTAGACGATATAGCCAGCCCAAGCCCGTGCCCCGAAGCGCCATTTGAATGTGCACGTTGAAGCGGTTCAAAAACCGATGCACTCAACTCCGCAGGCAAACCGATACCATTGTCTCTCACTGAAATGTGCCAAATATCCTTTACCACTGACGCCTCAATATCTATGGTCAGCGGCGCTTTCGAACGGTACTTCACCGCATTACTTAGTAAGTTACGAAACAACTGTACAAGCTCATCCAATTGCCCGAGCACAACAGGTAAGTCACCGTGGTTTATTTTGGCACCCGACGCGATAATGTCTCCTCGGATCAAATCCTGTGCACAGTTAAGCGCATGCTCCAGTGATATTTGCTGTGTGGGCTCGTCAGAAGCGCCAGTGTGGGCGTAAGAAAGCAATGAACAGACAAGTGTGTCCATATATTCGGCATTTTTCCGAGCCACACTTATATATGATTTCAAATCATCAGAAGAGTTTTCGAGCTCTTTCTCAATCATGACCAAAAAGCCGTTTATCGTTGAAAGCGGTGCGGCAAGCTCTTGGGCTGCCATCTCCGCGAAATTCTTCCGCACCTCCAACTGTTTGTGTTGAAACTCAGCGAGCTTGGCTTTAGTGCAAGCCGTTTCAATGGATTGGATAAGCGTTGGCTTAAGGATTTGGTCTTTCAGCAAATAGTCATGCGCTGAGCCTTTCATAGCCTCAACAGCAATTTCCTCGTTACCTTTGCCAGTGATAACAATCAACGCGCAGAATTCGTAACCCTTGTGCTTTCTGATATCCCGCAGCAGTTCGAGGCCGTTTTTCCCTTGGAGATTAAAATCGATGAGCACACAGTCATATTGGGAAATCGTTATTTTGAGGAGTGCGTCCTCATAACCGACAGCAGGTTCAACAGAAACGCCCGGAATGCGCCGCTGCAACACATTAGTGAGGTCAGAACGGTCCGCCTCGTCATCATCGACGATGAGAATTTTAATCTCAGATAATTGCAACAGATTACCTTTGGCTAACCCTGTACACAGGGGGCAATCGTGGAGGCGCATCGCCGCCAGCACTTATCCTATTAGAGATACGCCAACAGCCTTAAAAAAACGCTAAAGCCTGTAATTGTTACAACCAGCGTAGCCAATCAAAAAACCAATAAAGGGCGAAGACAAAGCCGCCGAGGCTAGCGCTCCACATTAGTGCTATCGGCATACCAGCAAAGCGAGAATGTTTGTCTTGGTAATGAGTATCGCACTGCAAGCAGTGAAACCAGCTGTCACCCTTCCTTGCAGCTAGGCGAATACCAGGGATAAATGTTTGAACTTCGCCAACAAACGGATGCACTTGCGTAGAACCACACTGGGTGCAGGCGCGTTCCTCGCCGTCTTCATCAAAATGCCTTGGCAGCGCGCAGCGCGGCAAAGTAGCGACTTTTTTCAGTACACTGTCTGCCCGTACTTTATCGATAACGCGGATCATAACATCAGTTTGCACAACACAGTGCAGGCCGCTCATATTTTCGCTGTTTAGAAACACTTCTATATCATTAGCATTCAGCAACGACCGCAGCAGCTGCGCGTCTGATGTTTCTAGCCCTTTCCGCAAAGGAACCAGTTTATTATAATCGTCAAAAACTTCAGCCACTAAACGCCCCGGTTATATTTCTACAATTCCAAGCCCAAAGGCCTCAATCGGTAATCCCGGTTTCCAAACCATCGATGGATTTCATATTGCCTTTCAGCTGATACTCGCGCACCAGTTCGGGCGATTTACCCTCTGCCCACTTGTTCAGCGTTTCGCGCTCATTCTTCAGTTCCATTTCCGGCACACCCCAACCACAGCTGGTTTGCGTACTTTCCACATCCATCAAAATAACCTGCCGTGCGCCTGCAAACTCCGGGAATTGGCTGCTGTATTTCTCATAGTCGGCGTGTCCAACACGGATCACCCGGCCTTTGCCGTAAAGCCGGTAAATCAGCGCATTGCGCGTGAAGCTGTTGAACATAATCGTCAGCCTGCCGTCGTGCTTGATGTGGGTGCTGGTTTCATTGCCACTTCCAGTGACATCAAGGTAACCGCATAAATTTGGCGAGAATACACGAAAACTGTCCATGCCCTTTGGGCTCAGGTTGATGCGCCCCTCGGCACAGGCCGAGGCAATGAAGAACATGGATTGGGCGGCGATAAACTCGGCATGTTTATCGGTGATGTGATCAAAAAAATCAGCCATTGGTCTCTCCTGAATACCGGGGAATTTACCTCAAGCTCATACTATATGGGGCTGCCCTCGAATAACAACCACCGAAAGCCGAGAAGTGGCCACAAACACCACAGAATTGCTAGGCCTCCACGCAACAAAAAGTAACGCGCTCCCGCAGAAACATCCTTGAACAGACACACGGAACCACGCATGCTGCCCTCTATACAGAAGGAAAACAGCCAATGCAGGTTCGACCATACCAACGTAAAGACTGGCCAGCAGTAGAGCGCATTACCATTGAAGGCATAGCAACCGGCGTCGCCACTTTTGAAACCGAGCCCAAGTCTCAGTTAAAATGGGAAAATGAGAGCCTGCAGGGTAGCCAACTTGTAGCTGAAGCCGACGGCGGCACCATTCTTGGCTGGACAATTCTGTGGCCCGCGTCAGACCGCTGTGTCTATGCCGGGGTCGCTGAAGTAAGTGTTTATGTATCCGCAGCAGCGCAAGGGCGCGGTGTCGGCAAAGCGCTGCTTAGGGAGCTTATTCGCCTCACCGAAGAAGAACTTGATATCTGGACTATTCAAGCTGGTATTTTTGAGGACAACCCAGGCTCCATCGCGCTTCACAAAGCCTGCGGCTTCCGCATCCTTGGCTACCGCGAGCGCATAGGCAAACTAAACGGCGTTTGGCGCAACAACCTTCAGCTTGAACGGCGTAGCAGTGTCGTCGGAGTCGGTTAGAAGCGCCTCCGAAAGAACGAGTGTTATACAATTTTGTATTGTATCAGCCTTCTTCACCAACTAAGGTTTCTTCCTTACAACATGGGGACAAGTCTTGATGAAACGCCTGGTTTTTATTTGCCTATTCTTATCGCTGAGTGCGGCTAGTTTTGCCCAAGATCAGCCAAGCAAACCGTTCAAGGAAATGACCCTCGCGGAGTTGCAACTTGTCGATACCAACGGGCTGAACGAAAAGGCCAAACGCGACTACAAAAAATACCTGAAGCGCAAAACAAAAGGCTTACGAAAAGCTGAGAAAGCTCGAGTGCGTGCCCAAAAGAAACGGGCGAAGACAGAGCGCAAGAAACTCGCCAAGATCGAAAAGAAAAAACGCAAAGCGCGAAAACGCGCTCAGAGGCGATTGGATCATATTTTTAGCGTCTATAACGGAACCGCWATAAGCCAGGACGAATTCGAAACTGACRTCAACATTTYAGGGAAAYACRGCAATCAAAATAACTATGAAGTAATTTCAGCGCTAGGAGCTGGTGGAAACCTACAGTATTTTTTGCGCGCTTACTATAATCCGGAAACCAATAACCCTAAATTCCAATTGTATATCACTGCTAAGTTCAAAGAGGTAGTGGACAGAGAAACACTTGCGGTAAACGGCATATCTCCGGCCGTTTACGCCTCTCGTCAGGGCTGGTGGAAGAATTATTACCATGCCGCATTGAGTGGCGGGAAAAATTTAGACCTACATACCATTGATCGCTATACAAAGAATTGCGATCTGTATTGCAGCTTCTATGAAGAAATGACTTTAGAAATCGAAATGCTTTCACTCGTGGAATTAATGGCGAATGGCGAACCTCTTCGAATAAAAATATCGTCTCGCAACACTAGACCGATGATACTCAGCGTGCCCAGCAGCTATCTACTTGGGTATTTTTTGCGACTGTCTGAAACAGACCCGCGTCTCGCTCCAATAGGGGTTGCTGCGCAAGAGCGAATTGACGATATCAAAAAACTGACAATAAACTAAACCCTAACTAAAGGCCAAGCTCAGCCCTCAGTTTTTTTGTTAATTTGGCGGCGATGATCGCGTGGGCGTCTTCGATACAGCCTTTCACGTCATCGTCGCTCATCGCATCCTTTTCTTGCACTTGCATCCACTTGGCCCGTGCCAAATAAGGCGCAGGTACCATACCGTCCACCTCGCCCAGTATCTGGTAGCTTAAATCACTACACTTGAAGCTTATCTTCTGGTGCGCATCCTCACCCCAGATCGAGCTGATCGCAAAAATCTTGCCGCCAACTTTCCAAACGGAAGAATTCCCCCACTGAATAACGTTTGTGGCGGACTTCAGCGCGCCGCAAAAGGCGTTGAATTCATCACGCGTCATTTGCGTACAGCCTTACTCATGCTCTTCGCCGAACGCGAGAACATAGCCGTTCAGATCCCGCACCTGAAACTCAAGCATGCCGTGCGGTGCCTCCGCAGGCTCGCCCAGCAGGTCAGCCCCTCGCGCTTTAAAATCATTATGCASCTGCTGAAGGGCACGCGTATGCAGATAAACGTCCCACATGCGGTCGCCCACACCGTCGCGCACCCTATCATTCGACTGTATCTGCGTGCCCTCGTGCAGCGCTCCGCAAAAATGCAACGCGACTGGACCATGCTTAACAATGGAATAACCAGTTCCCCAAATCCCGACCACGGCAAACCCGAGCTTATCACGGTAATATTCCGCTGCCGCGGTTACGTCTGGCACGACAAGCGTCGGCATCGCCGCGGATATAGTTGCTGTCATCTTGATACCTCTTTTTCTTGTTCAAATACTGATATCCAAACATCCTGCACTGTAGCAGCTGCCTAAAAACCCTTACGGTGGCTCTGCGCCTTTCTCGTGCGAGTGCCCGGCTGGCCGCCCGCTGACCTGCCCTTTGGTTTTCCGAGTGTCATGCCAATGCCCAGTTCGCCTGCTTCCAACCGTCTAACCTCATCACGCAGCCGCGCTGCTTCTTCAAACTCTAGGTTTTCAGCCGCTTCGCGCATTTTCTTATCAAGCGCTTTGAGATGCGTTTTCAGGTTCGACCCCACCAGATGCACTGCGTCTTCTCCAACATCAACCGTAGCGAAATCACCCGAGGTGGCGTCAGCCATCAGATCACCGATGTTTTTCCGAACGCTCACAGGGGTAATGCCGTGTTCTAGGTTATAGGCTTCCTGCTTGGCTCGGCGGCGGTCAGTTTCGCCGATCGCAGCCACCARCGAGCGMGTCATTTTATCTGCATACAGTATGACCCTGCCGTCCACATTCCGCGCCGCCCGRCCAATTGTTTGGATCAGGGAGCGTTCGGACCGCAAAAAGCCTTCTTTATCGGCGTCAAGAATGGCCACCAACCCACATTCTGGAATATCAATCCCTTCTCGCAGCAGGTTAATGCCCACCAGAACATCAAAGGTACCAAGCCGCAGGTCCCKCAAAATCTCAATCCGCTCAAGCGTATCAATGTCAGAGTGCATATAGCGCACTTTAATRCCGTTTTCGTGCAGATACTCGGTCAAATCCTCAGCCATGCGCTTGGTTAAGGTGGTCACCAAAACCCGCAAGCCCGCCGCCGCCACTTTACGCGCCTCGTGCATCAGGTCGTCCACCTGCGTATCCACTGGGCGCACTTCAAGATCCGGGTCTGTCAACCCGGTTGGGCGGATCACTTGCTCTGTGAACGCACCGCCCGTTTGCTCCAGCTCCCAGTCACCGGGSGTKGCAGATACGTAMACWGTWTGCGGACGCATCGCGTCCCAYTCGGCAAACCGRAGCGGCCGGTTATCMRCACAGCTKGGYARCCGGAAACCGTGCTCCGCGAGCGTGCCTTTGCGCTTGGCATCACCCCTGCTCATGCCGTTAATCTGGCCGACGGCAACGTGGCTTTCATCCACGAACAGCAGCGCGTTTTCGGGGATATATTCAAACAGGGYTGGCGGCGGGTCACCTGGCCTGCGGCCAGTCAGGTAGCGGCTATAATTCTCAATACCGGCACAGCTACCCGTGGCCTCCATCATTTCCAGATCGAAATGCGTGCGCTGCTCGATCCGCTGCATTTCAAGCAAACGGTTACTATCTTTATAGTCCTTAAGTCGTTGACCCAACTCTAATTTTATAAGCTTAATCGCCTGATCAAGCGTCGGGCGCGGCGTTACATAATGGCTGTTCGCATATACCTTTACCGATTGAAGTTCGTTAGTTTTTTGCCCCGTTAGGGGGTCAAACTCAACAATCATTTCAATCTCGTCGCCGAACATCATCAGCCGCCATGCGCGGTCTTCAAGGTGGCTCGGGAAAATATCAATCACATCACCGCGGACCCGGAACGTGCCCCGCTGAAATGCTTGGTCGTKGCGGTTATATTGCATTGCCACGAGCCGCCGCAACAAKCCGCGGCTTTCAATAGTATCACCCGCTTTAATCTCGAACGTCATCGCGGTGTAGGTTTCCACACTACCGATACCGTATATGCACGATACGGACGCCACGATAATCACATCATCGCGCTCGAGTACAGAGCGCGTGGCCGAGTGGCGCATCCTGTCGATCTGCTCGTT
This sequence comes from Kordiimonadaceae bacterium, assembly GCA_016764715.1. Taxonomy (GTDB): domain Bacteria; phylum Pseudomonadota; class Alphaproteobacteria; order Sphingomonadales; family Kordiimonadaceae; genus Kordiimonas. The sequence continues at coordinate 23,168 of JAESRJ010000131.1, forward strand.
GATTGTGGCTTCTTTTTCAACAAACGTGTCTGTACGCGGCACGTAGGCTTCTGGCTGATAATAATCATAGTAGGAAACAAAATACTCAACAGCATTGTTCGGAAAAAAGCTCTTAAACTCCCCGTAAAGCTGGGCCGCCAGCGTTTTATTGGGTGCGAGAATAAGAGCGGGCCGCTGCGTTGCTTCAATCACTTTAGCAACCGTATATGTTTTACCGGAGCCCGTTACACCGAGCAAAACCTGATCCTGCTCGCCGTCTTTAATACCGCCCACAAGTTCCTTGATTGCAGTAGGCTGGTCACCTGCAGGCTCAAAGTCGGAGACAATCTTAAACGGCACACCGCCTTCTGATTTCTCGGGCCGCGCCGGGCGGTGAGGCACGAAGCCTTCTTGTAATCCAGTTTCAAGCATTTCGTCGTCCGATGTTGGTTGAGAATCGCAAGCGCCAACACTGCCCTGTTCTCGTTTTGTTTTCAAGCAGTAAGACCCGCACTTACAGGGGATAAATGTTCGAAAGTGAACGGTGGGGCTGTCCAGTTCCGAACACTGAGGACAAATGGGCAATGAAAATATCACAAAATCAATTAGTTAGACAATGGCATATAATTTGCGTTTAGGGGCATACGTTAAAGTCAGCCATTATTTCGGGGGTCGTTTTGTTTCAACTTTTTCTTAGAGTCTTTGTCCGCCATTTGTTTAAGAACAAATTCAGCAACTTGTTGAATTTCGGCGGTTTGGCGTTTGCCTTCGCACTTGTGTATGTCATCGGCGTAGCAACTACTGATGCGCTATATTCCGACGCATGGCTTGATAATTCCGACCGAATATACAGAATAAATTGGGTTAATAATGGTGTCCAGGCGAGCCCGGTGGTCCATGGCCCAGTTGGCCCGCTGATAGCCGCAAATATTGCCGACGTTTCCGCCACCAGTCGCCTAGTCAACAGGTCGGTCACAGCTTACCGCCACGATGAAGGGTTTCGTGTTCGCGCGGCGTTTACCGATCCTGATTTTGCAAAGATTTTTAATCTTCCGCTTATTGAGGGCAGTCTGACGGATACTCTTTTATCGCAACGTGGCATTGCTCTTTCCGCCCAAGAGGCCGAGCGCCTTTTTGGGAAAACTCAGGGCGTAGTAGGGAAGGTAATTTCGATAGGGCTAGCGACACTTGTTCATGACTACACAGTTATGGCAATATTTCACAATTTACCGCAGGCAAGCCATTTGTCGGTGGATGCTTTGATGCCYTTAATACCTGCAGACTTTAATGCAATTGGCAGCTCTTATATTTTAGAGAGCTTTAATAACACCGGCAGGGTCGCCACCTATGTTACACTCAAAGAAGGTGTGGACGAAGCCAGTTTCCAAACCAATTTTTTTCCTGCTCTAAAAACCGCACTGCCCCAAGAGCAAAAAAACTCCCCTGATACCTACACTGCGGAAAATATCGTCGGGTTGCAGTTTTGGTCCAGCACCGAACATGGTCATATGAAAAACCCGGTCAATACTATTGCTGTTACAGGCAGCGCTGTTATGGCCCTTCTTGTATTGATCGCCGCCGTTAGTAACCACATCAATCTAACGATCGCAGCCACACTTCGGCGCGGCAGAGAAGTTGCAATAAGATTGGTACTTGGCGGCAGCAAAGGCCAAGTCATCCGGCAGCTTTTCATTGAAACACTTATTGTCATGTCCCTTGCGGCATTTGTATCACTAGATATCGCGCATTACCTCGGCAACATCACTGGTAGTTTCTTAGGTCAGGAAATCGCCTTCAATCCTGCCACTCGCGGTTCTGAGAGAGGTGTACTGGTTATTTTAGTGTTGGCCGCGAGTTTGCTTACCGCGCTGTATCCAAGCCTATGGCTAAAAAGCGTAAAGTCAGGTGTACTTCTGGCGAGCTCTGGGAGGGCTTTAACAGGCGGAGCCAGCCGAGCCCGCGCAATACTAGTAGCGGTTCAAGTTGGTCTCGGCGCGGCAATAATTTTTTCCACACTAACCATCTACAGGCAGGTAGACTTCCTTACAGACCTAACAAAAGGGTTTGAAGACAGTAGCCTAGTCCATGTGGATTTGTCCTTTAGTGAAGCCGGGAGAGCCAACCGTGCTGCCTTCTTCGAAGAAGTGCGCAAACTATCTGACACAGAAACCATCACGGCCGCCTCCGTCATTCCCTATATATCTTCGGATTCCCGAACTGGCTTCCAACACCCAAGGCTCGACAAACATGTAGAATATGAGAGCGTTTTGGCAGACGCCAATTTCTTCAATACTTACGAGATTAAACCAGTTGCCGGCCGTTTGTTACGCGACGATTTTGGCGCAAATAGCTTGCAAGGCATTCAAGCCAGTTCCGCAAGGGCCGGTAACCAAGTATTTGAGCAAAACCTTATAGTAAGCGAAGCTTTAGTGAGACAACACGGCTTTGCCTCAAATGAAGAAGCAATTGGTGGCCTCTTCCGTTTTTGGAATTTTACTGATGCGAACGGCAATGAAGCTTCTATGCGCCAAACTATCGTCGGTGTGGTGCCTGATATTGCGTTTAAGGCAGGGAAATCCACGCAAGTAGCGACTTTTTATGAAAACAACAGCAATAGCTTCTGGTACTTAACCGTTAAATCTCGTGGCGGCGACGCATCTGTTGCCAAAGCGCAGGTCGAAGGCATTTGGAAAGACTTCTTTCCCAACGATCCGTTCAGCTTTTCCTACCCTGCCGATAACCTCGCTGAGGCATACTTACAGGAAAACAATATGCTCGAAGTCTTCGCCATTGCTGGCGTGGTTTGCCTATTGATTACTATTGCAGGCCTTAGCGGCCTCGCGCGGTATGTTGCGTTGCAGCGCAGGCGAGAATTTGCCATTCGCCGTGTTGTGGGTGCTACGCAAATGGAGCTGCTGCGCCTCGCGGCTATTCAATTTGGCAAACCTGTGCTGCTAGGGCTAATGGTTGGCATTCCTGCAGCACACCTTTCCTTGGCAGATTGGCTTGGCCAGTACCAAACGCGGGTCGCAACCAATTACGGTGAAACAATTGCATTCATCGCTTTAGCTGCAATTTTCTCTCTAGCCATCGTGCTGTATGAGGTGCGTCGTGGCACGCAATTTCGGCCTGCTGATATATTGGGGCATGAATAACCCCATTGCTTCGCTATACCAATACCCGCCCTTACCCTTTTTTAAACCAGGCGGCWGTGTGATCCACGAAGGCTCTCACTTTTGGCGCAAGGTAGCGGCTGGGCGGGTACAATATATACACACTGAGCGGGTCACGTTCGTAACACTCCATCACACGCACTAATCGGCCTTCTTTGATATCCCCGGCAACTGTGGGCAGAAGGCATTGGCCGATGCCGCGGCTATCAAGCGTCATATTTCTAATCGCGCGCACTGAGTTAACGCGGGCCTTCGGTTTCGCGTTGATCTGCACTGACGCGCCGCCACAGTTAAAATGCCATTTGTTCAACGGGCTGATAGCAGCATTCACAATACAGCGGTGGCTGCGCAGGTCGTCAGGCTCGAGCGGCATGCCGTGTTTCTTGATATACTCAGGCGTCGCACACAATATATGCTGGAAACCAGCCACCCGTTTGGCGATAAGGCTGCTGTCCTGTAGTTCGCTGGCGCGGATGGCAACGTCAAAGCCTTCCGCGATTACATCGACCTTGCGTTCGTCCAGCACTAGATCAACCGTTATATGATCGTATTTCTCAAGAAAGTCGCTAACACAGGCAGTTAGCATTTCTTCGCATATCGTGCGCGGCCCCGCGATACGCAAATGCCCGCGCGCGCTGCCTGTATGCTCCTGCACGGTGCCTTCCATATCGTCAACACGTTCCAGCACATCAAGGCAGCGCGGATAATARGCRYTGCCAATTTCCGTRGGGCTAACRCTGCGCGTGGTGCGGTTAAACAGGCGCGCGCCAAGCTTGTCTTCCAGTTGGGCAATATATTTGCTGGTGAGAGCGTTCGAAATACCAAGCTTTTTAGCCGCGCCGGAGAAACTCCCCTCCTCAACAACACCCGCGAAAACYCGCATACATTCTAGCGTATCCAYATTATCAACATTTCATTTATAATTATTCAATAAAATACGTAATTATCAATGAAACTATAATCTCCTATATCCTGAAGCACAAGAGGCGCTGAGATGTTTGAACAACAAACGGAAGCACCTGACAGAGACATTTTTTTAATACACACAAACTTTATCGGAGATTACCAATGATTAAATTTTACCGCTTCCCAATTTCAGGCCACTCACACCGTGTTGAACTTATGCTGAACCTTCTCGGTGTTGCTTATGAAGGCATCGACRTYGACCTGGCYGGCGGCGAGCACAAGAAAGAARCCTTCCTCAAGCTGAACCCATTCGGCGTAATTCCGGTGATTGACGACAACGGTTTTGTCCTTGCAGATTCCAACGCAATCATTCTGTATCTTGCAAAAAAATACGGTGACACTAGCTGGTTGCCTGAAGATGCTGAAACTGCGGCGAACATTCAGCGCTGGCTTACTGTATCTTCTAGCGAACTTGCTCGCGGCCCTGCGGCAGCGCGCTTGGTGAATGTATTCGGCGCAGCAATTGATCATGCCGATGCACTGAAACGCGCTGAAGCAGTACTAACAGTTATGGATGCACACCTCGGCAAGCAARCRTTCCTAGCGGCAGATACCATCACMATCGCTGATATCTCRGCWTACAGCTATGTSGCGCAYGCMCCTGAAGGCGRTGTTCCRCTGACCCTATATCCGAAYATYCAAGCTTGGCTTGCACGCGTTGAAACCCAAGACGGTTTCGTGCCTATGCCAAAAACTGCAGTTGGCTTAGCCGCTTAATAAAGTAAACTCCTCCCTGTCCCTGGCACACAAACTAGTGCCTGGGACATACTGTTACGCAAAAGGGTCACGACGATGAACCAAGCCACAGCAAACGACATAGCCAGCCCATTTCACGAAGGCGAACTAGCCATTCAGGAACGCTACGGCGTGCGCGAAAAGATGCACCAGTTTTCAGCCAAAATCATTCGTGACCATATGCCCGATCAACACCGCGCGTTTTACGGAGCCTTACCGTACCTGATTGTTGGGTCCTTGGATGCTAGCGGCCAGCCTTGGGCTTCCATGCTTGTTGGTGCACCGGGTTTCTTGTCGTCGCCCGACAATAAAACACTGCGTGCCAGCACCAAGCCTTTGTTCGGTGACCCTCTAAACGCAAACCTGGAAGACGGTGCTGCCATCGGCTTGTTGGGTATTGAACTCCATACGCGTAGACGCAACCGCATGAACGGCACGGTATCTGGCTATAACGGCGAGGGATTTGACATCAACGTCGGCCAGTCGTTTGGCAACTGCCCCAAATATATTCAAGCACGCGATTTTGAACTGTTGGATACAATTTCAACACCTGAGATTAAGCGCCCTGTTCACCGTTCAAAGGCACTTGGCCCTGCCGAGCAATCTATCATCCGCAAAGCCGACGCTTTTTTTATTGCGTCCGCATTCCCCGGCAGCAAAGAAGAACCACGCCACGGCGTTGATGCGTCGCACCGCGGCGGCAAACCTGGTTTTATTCATCTTGAAGACGACACCACCTTCTTATTCCCTGATTTTACCGGTAATAACGCCTTCAACACGCTCGGCAATGTAACGCTCAACCCGAAAGTTGGTTTCCTATTCCCTGACTTCGAGACCGGCGACATGCTCTATATTGCGGCGGACGCTGAAATTATCTGGGAAGGCGAGCAGTTGAAAGCCTTCAGGGGCGCAGAACGACTGATCCGTGTGCGTATCCGTGACGTAATTCGCGTTGAAAACAGCCTGCCCATACGTTGGACTTTCAACAGCTACGCGCCAAATCTTGTGAAACTGGGATCATGGGACGATACGTTCGCTGCGCTTGGGGCTGAGAAAAGCCGGAACACATGGCGCACCTTCTCCGTTACGCATAAGCGGAAAGAAAGCGATACGATCACGTCGTTTTACCTGGCCCCTAAAGACGGCAGGCCGGTTTGCGTCCAGAAGGCTGGCCAATATTTACCGATCAAGCTCAATATTCCGGGGGAAGATGGTCAAGTTACCCGCACCTACACAATCTCTGACGTTAGTGATGGCAAAGGCTACCGACTGTCAGTTAAGCGAGAAGAAAATGGCACGGCGTCCAAGTATTTGCACGACCATATCGAGGTCGGCTCAGTTATCGAGGCCATGGCACCACGCGGAAAATTCTATCTTGATGAAGAAAGTACGCGCTCCGTTGTGTTGTTATCGGGCGGTGTCGGCATCACGCCGATGATTGCTATGGCGAACAAACTTATCCGTGATGCTATACCCGGCAAAGCCTCACGCGCTGTGCATTTTTTCCACGGCGCACGAAACGGTAGCGACCACGCGTTTGGTGACACCGTGAGGCAGCTCGAAAAAGACAGCACATTCTTTTCAGCCCACATCCGGTACTCGCAGCCTAAAACCAGTGATGTTGAAGGTGTGCACTTTGGCAGCGAAGGCCGCTTGGATGTCGCGTTATTGAAAGCTGTGCTCGGCTTCGATGATTACGATTTCTATCTGTGCGGACCTGCACCGTTTATGAAATCTCTTTATGAAGGTCTGACAGAAATAGGCATTAACGACGACCGTATTCACTATGAAAGCTTTGGCCCAGCAACTGTCTTTGGAAGCGCAAAAACAGAAGCCCTAACAAAAGCCAAAAGCGGTGTGGCGGTTGAATCAGTAAAGGTTTCCTTTGCTAAATCCGGTAAAGTAGCGGTATGGAAGCCCGAAGACGGCTCCTTGCTTGAACTTGCCGAGGCACAAGGGTTATCGCCTGCTTTCTCCTGCAGGGACGGCGTCTGCGGCAGCTGCATAACAAAAGTGGTCAGCGGCAGCGTTGAATACGCAGAAGAACCAATTGCTGAACAAACAGAAAGCGACGTCTTAATCTGTTGCTCCACCCCACGGCAATCCGAGAAAGGACTAGTGCTGGATCTCTAGATTAAAAAAGGCGGTTTCCATAGGTCAAATAAGCTCAGCCCTGCGGATACCGCTTTTCATTATCTTCCTACAATTGAACAGCTCCGTGAAGCCGATAAAAAACGGCATTTTTCGCAAACAAAGCATTGCGCGAAAATTAGGCAGTGCCTACTGTAGCGACGATTCTTCCCTCCCCTTATTAGGACGCGTAAAAATGTCTTTTCTCTCCTCAACTCTCGACCGCATTAAACCTTCCCCAACAATGGCCGTAACCGCTAAAGCAGCTGAACTAAAAGCCGCTGGCAAAGACGTTATCGGCCTCGGCGCTGGTGAGCCAGATTTTGATACGCCAGACAACATCAAAGAAGCCGCCATCAAGGCAATTTGGGATGGCCAGACCAAATACACCAAGGTTGACGGCACCCCGGCTTGCAAGGAAGCCGTTATCGGGAAATTCAAACGTGAGAATGACTTATCCTTTGATACGAACCAAATCACCGTTAACTCGGGCGGAAAGCACACAATTTATAACGCGATGGTGGCCACGCTTAACCCGGGCGACGAAGTGTTGATCCCAACACCGTATTGGGTGAGCTATCCGGATATCGTCCTACTGGCAGGCGGCACCCCGGTATTTATCGAAGCGACCRTGGCGACCGGCTTTAAAATGACGCCTGAGGCGCTTGAGGCGGCCATTACGCCGAAGACCAARTGGTTGATCTTCAATTCACCGTCCAACCCAACGGGCGCGGCGTACACCGAAGCCGAGATCAAAGCGCTGGGCGAAGTACTCAAGCGCCACGAGAATGTTTGGGTATTCGCAGACGATATTTACGAGCATATCGTTTACGGCGATTTCAATTTTAAAACCATGGCACAAGCTGTGCCTGAAATCGCGCACCGCACGCTGACTATGAACGGCGTTGCTAAGGCCTATGCGATGACAGGCTGGCGCATTGGCTATGCTGGCGGCGATGCCAAGCTGATCAAAGCGATGTCCAAAGTTCAGTCACAGAGCACCTCAAACCCGTGCTCAATCAGTCAGGCCGCAACAGTAGAAGCACTTAATGGCCCGCAGGACTTTTTGCCCGTGCGCGCAGCAGCATTCCACGAACGCCAAACGCTGGTAGTTGATATGCTGAGCAAAGCCGAAGGCCTAGAATGCCCAACACCTGAGGGCGCCTTTTATGTGTATCCGTCTATTGCGGGCTGCATTGGTAAAACCACTTCTAAAGGCAAGGTCATCAAAACAGATGAAGACTTTGTCACTTACATCCTTGAGGATTTTGGCGTAGCTGCGGTGCAGGGCRAAGCATTTGGCTTAAGCCCACACTTCCGGGTTTCTTACGCAACCTCGACCGAAGCACTGATGGAAGCATGCGGGCGTATTCAAGACGCGTGTTCGCAACTGAAGTAGAGCCAAATCCTTGGAAGACAGTGCGCTAGCAACGCTGCTTATACTAATTTCGGCGGTGCTCCACGCAATGTGGAACGCTGCCGTTAAGAAGTCAGACGATAAATTCGCTGCGATCGTTTTTGTCACTACATACGGCGGTCTGCTCTATACGCCATTCATTGCGTTTGTGCCGTTCCCAGATAGCACCTTGTGGGGTTGGATTGCGGCATCGATGGCGCTCCACCTTTTTTACCAAATGGCACTCGCCGCAGCGCTTGAACGCGGCGCGCTTACATTCGCCTACCCTGTCGCGCGCGGTACTGGCCCTTTGCTCGTCGGTATATTCGCTTACTTTGCGCTTAACGAAGGCGTAACTCTGTGGAAACTCGCTGCAATCGCGGTGCTGGTATGCGGGATATTCATAACGGCGCGTGTCGGTAAAAAAGAGGACAGTCGAAACGGCAAAGCCTTGCCTTTCGCATTGCTAACTGGCTGCATGATCGCCAGCTATACTGTTGTTGACGGCCTTGCCGTGCGGTCTGCGGAAACCCCGCTCACTTTCATCATCTGGGCAGGCGTTGCTGGATCGCCGCTTATCTTTCTTGTGGGCATTAAACAGCGCGGCTGGGGCATTGTCAGCTCGTCGCTAAAAGTCTGGAAGCTAGGCATGCCCGCCGCAGTTCTTGCACACGGCGGCTACGCGCTCGCACTCACGGCCTACACGCTCGGTAGTCTCGGCGAAATCGCAGCGCTTCGAGAAACCAGCATTATATTTGCGACGATCATCGGCGTGTTTTGGCTCAAAGAACCTTTCAGCAAAAACAAACTAGCCGCCATCAGCCTAATCGCGCTCGGCGCGCTATTGCTAAAATTGGCCTAGTCCATTCTTTCTTTTAGCCACTGCATAACCAAAAGAACGGCGCTATATAGGCCGTTGCGCACGTTAACGGTCGTACAGCAGCTTTCATTTTTCCTGTTATTTGTGGAACACCGCATAAAACTCAATACAGTCTTTAGCTAAAACCCGTGGTTTCAGTTCGAAGAATTTGAAGGGTGCTATGTGTTCGATGACATGCTCACACATTTTATAAAAGCTGGCGGGTTTCCATACGTGAAGATGAAGATCTTCGCCCGTCTCAAAAGCAATTTTTGCTTCAGGCTCCACATTCTTCGAATGTAGGACATTTTGGTAATAATCTAAATAATGCTCAAGATCATTTTCACGTTGATAATTTTCATAGTCATTTTGTAGATGGTCGAGCGTCGTTAGCTTTCGGTCACCATCAAACGTAAAACGCTTATCTGGCACCATCAGCACAAGTTGTCCCCCTTTTTTAAGGGTGCGATAACTCTCAGCAATTGCTCCAATCGGATTAGGCGTGTGTTCGATAACATTTGAAGCGATGATAAAATCTAGACTTTCATCTTCAAAAGGTTCCTGATCCTCAATGGTGTTAGCATATTTGGGAACGACAGCATCTTCATTGAAATTCATACGTTCATATTGCTCAGCCGACTGGAATGGTTCTACATACTCAATTTCAACATCCACTGGCACGGGCGCGGGCCTTGATCCTGCACCATATTCCACGCCCACACCCTTGAGACGGCTTACAATAATTTCGCGCATACTCTGGAAGTCCTGAGGAGGTTCTATCCATGCTTCTCTGTACCAACGACGTGGTATTGGTGCTCCGGGCTCTAGTTTCGCCAGCGCCTCTGCATCCACCTCAACAGTCTTGAGATCCGGGTAGATGGCCTTCAGATGTCCTAGGGAAATAGGCGTGTTGATTTTCCTACGCCGCTGACCGTCAAAGAAAAACAAATCGTCTTGGCCAGCAAGTTTAAAAATACAAGCCTGTGTATTTGAAACAAAAAGTTTCGGTAAAAATTTCATAAAGCGTCCCCCACCAAAATTGGCTATCAGCACTGATTTCACAAACCTATAGTCGCATAGTATCCTTTAACCTATATGTTTTCTTTGCTCAGTCTGTATTTTTTATCCGGTAATCAAGTGCTTATGGGGAAAATCCATGTGCGCCTCTATCAATCGATTTTAACGATATAAATATACGAATTAACTTGTTGGATAGATTTATAGGCGCGCTCCATATTGGTGTCAGCAAACAAGCAAAGGATTGACACCATGACAAAGAGACCCAACCAGATCAAAATCGCTGACGCTCTGAAGCCTATACTTGCTGAGACCGTTCAACTCTACGTGCTCACCCAAAACGTTCACTGGAACGTCACGGGCCCTCTGTTCCAAAGCATCCATCTGCTAACGGAAGAGCAATACACAGAGCTGGCCACTGCGGTTGATGGAATTGCTGAGCGCATTCGCATGTTGGGCCAAAAAGCCCCGGCCAACCTCAAAGCGTACCAAGAACTTGGCGGCATCCCAGACGGGGACGAAAACGCCACTGCGACAGTAATGGTAAAAGCCCTGGCTGATGCACACAGCTATATCGCAAGTAGAATTCGCCCATTAGTCAACACTGCCGCCGAAGAGGGCGACGAAGTAACGGCAGGTTTGCTAATAGACAGGCTAACAATACACGAAAAAGCAAATTGGATGCTCAGTGCAACGATTGGCTAAGCAGGACTTAAAAGAATAATGGTTAGGACGCTCAACGCGCCCTAACCCCATAGCAGCCTCTATGGTTAAGCAGTGTCAAGAAACCTGAGCAACTGGTGTTTACCCAGCTTGCGAGCTCCAGCTGTCCGTGTTAGAAGCCAGTTAAAGGTAAGAAGCATTCGCAAAAGGGCATCGGCATTCATGAGTAACCCAACTGATCTCGTCTCACTTGGCGGCTTAAAGCCCGGCGCTTGCGGTGTTGTAAATGCCTTTAGCACCGCTCCTGACCAAGCCACCTCTGATATGATCGACCGGTTGCGCGAAATCGGGTTTGCAGAAGGCCTGAAA
>JAESRJ010000132.1 GCA_016764715.1 Kordiimonadaceae bacterium
AAGCCAGTTCAGTCCGTTATCGCGTGCAACCAGGGCAATTCGCCTGGAGTTTAGTATGCCCGTCTGCCCTGGTCTGGGCGATCTGAACACCGCTTTGCTGGCAACGTCGCCCGCATGTTCAAACAAATCGCCCAAGGTCACCACATCGCCGACAATACTGATATTTGATCGAAGGGTTAATTCCGCGGCATGCGCAAAATTAATCGATAATGCCAGGATAAGTGCACAAAACGCGGTGGAAATCTTGGATCCAGAATTTAACATTTTTACTCCGAAAGCTCTGAGGAAACTATCTCAGGTTATTGGTTGCCTGCATCATTTCGTCTGCTGCCGAAATAATCTTGGCATTCATTTCATAAGCGCGCTGGGCGGCAATAAGGTCTGAAATTTCCGATACGGCATTTACGTTTGATTGTTCCAGTGAACCCTGCAGCAGAGTTCCGATGCCCGTACTTCCCGGCGTGCCGGTGGTAGGTGAGCCGCTGGCCGGTGTCTCGAGATAAAGATTTTCGCCGATCGCCTCAAGACCCGATTTGTTGACAAAAATCGCCAGCTCCAGCTGCCCCACATCGGTTGGTGTCGAAGTATCATCGGTCAATACCTGTATGCTGCCTTCCGAGTTTATTGATACCGAGCGGGCATTTGAAGGAATAGTTATGGCGGGATCAATTTTGTACCCGTCAAGTGTGACCAGTGCGCCGGTGGCGTCGAGTTCAAAGGCCCCGGCACGTGTATATGAGGTATTGCCATTGGGCAGGGTGACCTGAAAATAACCTTGACCGCGTATGGATAAATCCAGGTCTTTTTCAGTGCTGAGTAAACTGCCCTGGGTATGAATTCGATATATGGACCCGGTTTTAACACCCAGCCCCAGCTGAATACCGGAAGGAACAATCGTGCCTGTGTCCGAAGATGCAGCAGAAGGCAATGAAATCGATACCTCTGCTGATGAAACCAATGGGGATACGCCTGTTGTGGATGGCAGTGATGCTGCTAGTGCGCCTGAAGCTGCAACAGCTGCGGATGACGCAGAGGCTACTGAGGCTGAAACCCCTGATGACCAGGACGAAAGCGCTGTGTCAGACGACACAAGTGAGACAGGCGAAGTATCTAACGGTGCTTATGACCAGTCAAATGACGGCGATAGTGATCACGAGGAACTCGACACCCAAGAAAGCGATGACGAAGACAAAGAAGCTGAGATCGAAGCTGCAGCTGCTGCGCGTCGTCGCAGCTTAAAGGCTCTTAAGCACAAGTATAGCATCCAAGAAGTCATCAAGCGCCGTCAGGTTCTTCTTATCCAAGTTGTGAAGGAAGAACGCGGTAACAAGGGTGCAGCCCTGACTACCTATATGTCTTTGGCTGGCCGCTACTGTGTACTGATGCCTAATTCTACGCATTCAGGAGGCATCAGCCGCAAGATATCAAATATCAGCGACCGTAAGAAACTGAAGCAGATCACATCGTCCCTTGGCGTTCCTGATGAGATGGGCCTTATCGTTCGCACCGCTGGTATGAACCGAACAAAATCCGAGATTAAGCGTGACTATGATTATTTGCTACGGCTATGGAATGGCATTCGTGAGCTTACTTTGAAGTCGACGGCGCCTGCCCTAGTCTATGAAGAAGGCAACTTGATCAAGCGCACAATACGCGACCTTTATACCCGCGACATTGATGAAGTGCTGGTTGAGGGCGAAGAGGCGTACCGTGCAGCAAAAGACTTCATGAAGTTATTGATGCCGAGCCACGCTAAAAAGGTTCAGCACTATAAAGATACCATTCCGCTGTACCACCGCTACCAAGTTGAAAACCAGCTTGAGGCAATGTATCAGCCGGTCGTTCAGCTACGGTCAGGCGGCTATATTGTCATCAACCCTACAGAAGCACTGATCTCCATCGATGTTAACTCTGGCCGGGCGACAAAAGAGCACAATATCGAAGAAACCGCTGTTAAAACTAACCTKGAGGCTGCTGAAGAGGTTGCCCGCCAGCTCCGTCTCCGCGACATGGCAGGCCTGGTTGTTATTGATTTTATTGATATGGAAGACAGGGGCAATAACCGTTCTGTAGAGCGCAGAATGAAAGATTCACTTAAAGACGACCGCGCCCGCATCCAGGTTGGACGTATATCAAGTTTTGGTCTGATGGAAATGTCRCGCCAACGATTGCGCCCTAACCTTCTCGAAGTTGCTATGGAAACATGTACGCACTGTAATGGGATTGGACTGGTTCGGTCCGTAGAATCTGCTTCCTTGATGGCGTTGCGCGAACTTGAAGAAGAAGGCATTAGAGGCCGCAGTTCGGTTGTCCGGGTCGGCGCATCCCCAACGGTTGCGGTTTATCTTCTCAATACAAAGCGTTCTATTCTTACTGGTCTTGAGCAGCAGTATAATTACGTAATTGAAATATTGGCAAACCCTATGCTCGGCCCTTCTGATATCGAAGTTACGCGTGAAATYCGTGATGAAAAAGAAGAACCAGCACCTTCCAACGTTGTAAAGGTCGACGGCCCTGCACTAGAGGAAGCTCAGGCTGACAAGGAACCTGAGGCTGATAACTCCGGTGGTGACACCAGCCCTGTAGCTGAGGAAACGCAGCAACAGTCTAATGACGAAGATCAGCCTAAGAAAAAACGCCGTCGTCGTCGCCGTCGGCGGCGCGGCAGCGCTGCGGGCGAGGAAAATGGCGAAGAACAAAGTTCAAGCGTTAGCGGAGACAATGTTGAGACCGTTGCTGTTGCTGATACTGACGCTGAGAAAACAGAAGTATCAGGCGATGATACGGCCCCAGTTACTTCCAGTGATGACGCCCCAGCAACTTCCAGTGATGACAACGACGAAAAGTCTGAACGACCCCGTCGCCGTAGAGGCAGTAGAGGTGGTCGCCGCCGTCGTGAACGGAATACGGAAACTGCAGAGAGCACGGTTGCCACTTCAGGCGATACTGTAGCCAAAGCAGATGAAAATTCAGCCGATGCGGCTTCAGGGCCTGCTGAGCCTCAATCTTCAGATGCCACTGCTGAGAAGCCTCAGCGTCGTCGTCGCCGTGTGAAGAAAAATACTGCTGATGATGTGCAATCAACAGAGGCTTCACCGAGTGAACAAGATGTTGCGACTGAGCCAGCTAAAGATGAAAGTGAAGCTCCTCAAAAGCGGCGCCGTTCGTCACGTCGTAAAACCGTTTCAGAGGCCTCTAATTCGGACAGCCAAACGAGCAATGCTGATAGTGAAACCGAATCTTCGCCTAAGCCGAGGCGTCGTCGCAGGACCAAAGCGGAAATTTCGGCGGATGAGCAATCCGGTACTCAGGAAGCCGTCTCTAAGCCTAGGCGCCGCCGCGCCTCTGCGAAGAAAGTGGATCCAGCTTCGGCTAGCGATGCAGGTAAATCTGAAGGCAAGGCAAACACTAAGCCAGTTGTCGTGGCGGCGGAGACCGTGCCGCGTTCCACTTCATCTGAGCCAGCCAAAAGTGGTGCCGCTAGCGGTGGGTCGCCTAGTGAAAGTGCCTCGGGATCGAAGAAAAAAGGTTGGTGGCAGCGCACCTTTGGCTAAATACCATAATCTGTGAAGAAAAAGCGGCGTGCCTCGGCATTGCCGCTTTTTTGGTTTCTAGTAGCATTGCTGCATCTCTTCACGTCGTTGTCAGCTAATGTTCATTGACGCTGGTAGCCGCCCTCACTAGTCTACAGTGCAACTTGGAGGTCTATATGCGTCGATTATTAGTTGGTTCGGTTTTTGCGCTAAGTGCAATGGCAATATCCAGTACAGAAGCTAGTGCGCAGTCGCTGTTGCGAGACGCTGAAACTGAAGCATTCCTCCACCATATTTCTGAGCCAATTTTTTTGGCTGCTGGTCTCACGCCCGCTTCCGTGAAAATTTACCTTATCAATGACAGTTCTTTGAATGCGTTCGTAACAGGCGGGCAGAATATATTCATTCATTCAGGACTAATTAAGTCGTCAAAGACAGTTGATCAGCTACTCGGTGTTATAGCCCACGAAACTGGCCACATCGCCGGCGGTCACGGCCTAAGCAGGAAGGATGCCTTCGCATCTGCCGGGAATTTGACCATTCTTTCGTTGGTGTTAGGCGCGGCGGCGATTGTTGCTGGCAGTCCGGACGCAGGCTTAGGGTTGTTCGGTATTGGCCAATCAGCAGCTCGTGGGCAAATTTTGTCCTATACAAGGTCGCAGGAAAGTACCGCCGATCAGGCAGGCGCAAAATACTTGGAGAAATCTGGTATTTCGACCCGGGGTTTGATCGAGTTTTTTGATTTACTGCGTGATCAGGAGATATTGGCGCAAATTCGTCAAAATCCGTACGTTAGAACGCACCCAATCAATAGAACGCGTATTTTATCTTTGCAAAATAATGCAGAAAAAAGCCCCTATTACAATCGGCCACCTGACGCCCAAGATGAAGAAGCGTTTTCTAGAATAAAGGCCAAACTTTCTGGCTACCTTAGCAAGCCACGCCAAACACTTCGTGATTACCCTGTTAGTGATAAAAGCATGGCCGCACGCTATGCCCGAGTTTATGGCTATCACCGTGCGCTGGAATGGGACCTTGCCCTTGAAGAAGCTAACCATTTGATTGCGGCAGAGCCCAATAACCCGTTTTTTTACGAGATTAAAGGCCAAATACTCTTTGAGAATGGCAAGGTCGAAGAATCTCTGCCAATTTTTCAGCAAGCGGTTTCGTTAGCCCCGGAGCAATCTCTTATTTCAACGGCGCTGGGCCAGGCAATGGTGTCATTGGAAGACACCGAAATGATGTTGCGCGCTATTCCCATTTTAAAAAACGCTGTGCGGCGAGATCCTGAAAACGGTTTTGCCTGGTTTAACCTAGCCAAGGCTTATAGCTGGACGGAACAGATCGACCTTGCAAACCTTGCAACGGCAGAACGATTTTACTCTGGCGGCAATGCTATTCAGGCATCAATTCATGCCAGGCGCGCCCTTGACGCCTTCAAAGAAGGGACCCGTGACTGGATACGCGCGCAGGACATCCTTTTTGTTACAGAGCGAGAAGCCGCCAAACAGTTAAAACGGCAGAAGCGCCGTCGTCGTCGCCTTGGAATTGGTGAAAATGAAGTCGAGCCGGTTCAAGGTTTTCAAATCACCCGTGGGCCAATAACCCAGGAGCAGCGCCTGACTAAAGAAGACAAGTTTCGCAAGAAGCTGCAGCCCAAAGATAATCAATAAAATACGACGCATCCTATACTGGCTGCGCAATCGGACTATAATTTAATGACAAAACAGATATTACTATCACTTGTTATGGTGTTAGCGGCCTTCATTCCTGCGAAATCACAAGACATCGAAGTTTCTGCAGCGGAACGTGAGAAAATTGAACGGGTTATAACTGAGTATATCGTTGCAAACCCTGAACTTGTAGAAGCAGCACTCATTGAACTGAACAGACGGCGGACGGTAGCCAAAATGCTGCCCACCATCGATATTTACCGAAGCTATTTAGAGCGTGACCCTAATGCAGGTGTGATGGGAAACCCCAACGGGGACGTAACCATCGTGGAATTTTTTGATTATCGTTGTGGTTACTGTAAACGCCACTTCGGCGAAGTTCGRAAATTGGTTGAAGATGACGGCAACATACGCTGGGTACTGCGTCATTTTCCTGTGCTTGACCGCCCGGAAGAAACACCCGTTTCCCGAATTGCTGCACGCGCCGGGGAAGCCGCTGTTTTGCAGGGAAAGTTTTCTGAATTCCATATCGCGGTTATGACGTCACGAGGCGCGCTTTCCGAGGCTAGAATTTACGAACTAGCCACGTCTGTCGGCCTTAATGTTGCGCAGCTGAAAAAGGATATGACGAATAAAATACTTGAGAAACGTATCGTAAACTCATTGGCTGTCGGTCAGGATATAGGTTTCACAGGAACACCGGGCTATATCATCGGTGAGGATGTCGTGCTTGGYGCKGCKGGACTTGGCCGTATGAAGGAAGCCGTCAACAGAGCACGGGCTGCGAGCAAAGTGGCTAGCCGCTAATCGCTGATTAGCGGCTGCTACAGTTTTTGAACCCAAAACAATAGGCTGTGCAGTTTGTGCAGGCTTTTTTGCCGGCTACTGCGCTAAATCAATCCGGAAAGCGGTGAACTAGGGTCAGCATAAAGTTTTTTTGGCATTCTACCCGCTTGATACGACAGCCGCCCACTCTCGACGGCCAAACGCATAGCATTAGCCATTTTAACCGGGTCTTTGGCCCCAGCAATTGCAGTATTCATCAGCACTCCGTCACAGCCGAGTTCCATCGCTATCGTTGCGTCAGATGCCGTCCCTACCCCCGCATCAACGAGCACAGGTACATTTGCTTGTTCAATGATAAGCCTGATATGCACTGGGTTCTGAATACCCAAACCTGATCCGATTGGCCCGCCAAGCGGCATTACGGAAACGCAGCCCATATCTTCAAGCATCTTAGCCGCAATGGGGTCATCGTTGCAGTAAACCATGACCTTAAAGCCCTCTTTAACAAGCTCTTTCACGGCTACAAATGTTTCAGGCATATTGGGGTAGAGTGTTTTCTGGTCGCCCAACACCTCAAGTTTTACCAAGTCCCAGCCCCCTGCTTCGCGGGCTAGTCGTAGTGTGCGCATAGCAGACTGTGCGTCAAAGCACCCAGCGGTGTTTGGCAAATAAGTAATCTTCTTAGGATCTAGGTAATCTACGAGCATTGGCTGGTTTGGGTCTGTCACATTCACGCGCCTAACTGCCACAGTAACAATTTCAGCGCCTGACGCTGCAACGGCTGCTGCTGTTTGCTCAAAGTCTTTGTATTTTCCGGTGCCCACGATCAAGCGCGAGCTATAGTCTTTACCAGCCAGTGTCCAAGTATCGTTTGTATCGGCCATTCGCATTCAGCCCCCGCCTATAAAATGTACTATTTCTAAAGTGTCACCCTCACCGATTTCGACCATTGCGTATGTGGACTTAGGCACAATCTCCAAGTTCCGCTCGACAGCCACTTTTTTTGGGTCAAGACCAAGGTCCGACAAAAAGTCCGCTAAGGAAAGGGTGCTAGGGATGCGCTTCAAATCGCCGTTCACTGTAATTGCAAGCATGGAAGAACACTTTCGGGTCAGATCGCGACAAAAATCGCGTTTTCGAGACTTGTTATAACAGCATTACAGCGCACTAAGTTGAACAAAATAGTTGCAACAGCTTTGCAGGCAATGCATATGGCATTATACAAGGTGCTTCAAGCGATCTATGATAATTGCGGACCAAAATTAGGTGATACAATCCTATGGGTAATGATGCTGTAAAAAAGCTGTTGATTTTGAACGGTCCTAACCTGAATTTACTTGGCATAAGGGAACCCGAAACCTACGGCACAATTACGCTCGAGCAGATAGAAAGCGATTGTACTTCGCACGCTTCGCAGCGAGGTTTCACCATTGATTTTCGCCAAACAAACACAGAAGGCACTTTGGTGGATTGGCTGCAGGAAGCTTCTGGCACTTCAGCAGGTGTAATTTTGAACGCGGCGGCCTACACCCATACCTCAGTTGCTATTCATGATGCTGTCGCCGCTATTGCAGTGCCTGTAATTGAAGTCCATTTATCGAATGTTTTTGCGCGGGAGGATTTCCGTCATCATTCCTTTGTCTCTGATGTTGCGGCAGGAGTGATCATCGGATTAGGTGCGCAGGGATATATACTTGCGATTGATGCGCTAGCGAGTATGCTGCGCAACCAGTCTTGATCTAAGGGTAGACATACATGTCAAAACTAAACGAATACAAAGAACTTATCCACGATTTGGCCGAGCTTCTTGATAAATCCACATTGACTGAAATTGAAGTGGAAGAAGACAATTTCCGTATCAGAGTAGCTCGCGAGCCTGCCCCTGCAGCCACTTATATGGTCCCTCAGGCAGCGGCCACTGCGCCAGTTGCTGCGGCAGCTCCAGCTGCGGCAGCCTCTGCMGCTGCAGAGGCGCCGCAAGCATCTCCTGCAGACCAYCCTGGTGCCGTAACGTCGCCTATGGTTGGTACAACATACGCTGCTGCGTCSCCCGACGTCGATGACTTCATAAAGGTGGGYGAYACGGTAAAAGCAGGCGATACATTGCTGATCATTGAGGCAATGAAAGTTATGAACAATATCGCAGCCCCGAACGCTGGWACTGTGAAAGAGATTTTCTTCTCCGATGCACAGCCAGTTGAGTTCGGCGAAGTTCTCTGCATCATCGAATAAGGGCGAGCTCTGATGATTGAAAAAGTCCTTATTGCCAACCGCGGCGAAATTGCACTCCGTATCCACCGTGCTTGCCACGAGATGGGTATCAAAACTGTAGCTGTACATTCAACCGCTGACAGTGAAGCCATGCACGTGCGCCTTGCGGACGAAAGTGTTTGTATTGGCCCGCCGGCTTCTGCGGATAGCTATTTGAATATACCAGCWGTAATCTCTGCCGCTGAAATTACCGGTGCTGATGCCATTCACCCCGGATACGGATTTCTGTCCGAGAATGCGCATTTCGCTGAYATTGTYGCTGAACACGGCCTGACCTTCATTGGCCCTAAGGCGGATCATATCCGTGTTATGGGTGACAAGATCTCGGCGAAAGAGGCGGTTAGAAAGCTTGGAATCCCTGTCGTGCCGGGCTCGACAGGTGAAATTAAAACCACAGAAGAAGCCATCGAAATATGCAAGGACATTGGTTTCCCTGTGATTATCAAAGCTTCTGCGGGAGGTGGTGGCCGTGGTATGCAGATTGTCCGGGCTGAGGATGAACTAGCKATCAAACTGCAGACATGCCGTACGGAAGCAAAAGTTTCCTTTGGTGATGACGCCGTTTACATTGAAAAATTCCTAACAACACCTCGGCACATAGAATTTCAGATCATTGGCGACAGTCACGGCAATTGTATTCACCTCGGGGAGCGGGATTGTTCGTTGCAGCGCAGACACCAGAAGGTTCTTGAAGAAGCGCCGTCTCCTGTCATCGATGAAGAAACCAGAAACCGAATGGGCGGGATCGTCTCTAAAGCAATGGCTGACCTCGGCTATAGCGGGGCAGGAACTATTGAGTTTCTCTATGAGAACGGCGAGTTTTACTTCATTGAAATGAACACGCGTCTACAGGTAGAACACCCAGTAACGGAGATGATCACTGGTATTGATATAGTCCGCGAGCAAATCCGCGTTGCCGCTGGTGAGAAGCTTTCCTATACGCAAGATATNGTTCGTTTCTTTGGGCATGCTATTGAGTGCCGGATCAACGCAGAGCATCCGTTCAACTTTATGCCTAGCCCCGGAACAGTAACYCAGTACCATGCGCCTGGCGGTTTGAACGTTCGGTCTGACAGCGCGGTTTATACCGGTTACAAGATACCGCCACATTATGACAGCATGGTCGCGAAACTTATCGTATCCGGGTACACGCGCGAAGGCTGTTTGCTTCGTCTAAGGCGTTCGCTCGATGAATATGTGATTGAAGGGATTACCTCCAATATCCCGCTGCATCAAGCGTTGATGAAGAACGAGGACTTCCAAGCCGGCGATTATAATATTCATTGGTTGGAAAAATTCCTTCAAGATAAAGAAGATACTAACGATTAAAGGTATAGACTGGCGTTATGCCACATGATGTCATAACGCCAAATCTGCTCATAGAGGCCTATTCATCGGGCCTTTTCCCTATGGCTGAAGGCCGTGAGGACAAAGAGCTCTTTTGGGTAGACCCAGAAGAACGCGGTGTCATTCCACTGGACGACTTTCATATTCCGAAGTCGCTTGCAAAACATATCCGTCAAAACCACTTCAAAATTACCCTTGATACTGTTTTTCAAGATGTTGTGAAATCCTGCTCCCGGCCTGCGCGTGGTCGAGAGACAACGTGGATCAGTGAACGGATTGAAACTCTTTATACTGGCCTGTTCAAGCGTGGTTTCGCCCATTCAGTGGAAGTATGGGAAGAGGACGAGTTAGTCGGTGGTCTATACGGCGTTTCGCTTAGCGGTGCTTTCTTTGGGGAAAGCATGTTTAGTACAAAAACAAACGCTAGCAAAACAGCCCTCGTTTATCTTGTGGCCCAGCTTAAAGCCGGCGGCTATTTTCTACTAGATACGCAGTTTATAACTGATCATTTGAAACAATTTGGTGCACGAGAAATATCAAGGGAAGAATATAAAATGCGGCTGGACTATGCCTTGAGGCAAAAGCGCACCGAATTTGGTCAGTTTTCAATAGCTGCATCTGGGGCGGATGTTTTGCAGTTTATCACCCAAACATCATAAACCGCGTGTTCCAGCGCATTTAAAGCCGGGCTAGACGCAACCATCCAGCCTTCAAACACACGCTCACGTGTGCCACCTCGTTTCACATCATCAATTTCCAGAAAAGCAAATGTTTCTGGCGTCTCGATCGGAGGCCTAGTCCGACAGTAACGGGCCGTAATTGCCAGCGTACCAAAGCGCAGCTCTTCGCCTATCCCCAGCTCAAACTCAGTTATTCGTGCCGTAATTTTATCGAGCGTACGAAGAAATACGCGGTTCCTTGACGTTTCCGGAGTGGCCTCAGGCACGGCCCTGCTCTCTTGATTGCTCGATACCTCACGAGCACTCAAACTATTCGTGCAGCCAACTAAAAATACTATAACCAATAGCCAGCGCAGATTAATCACTGTCGCCCCCAGCGAACTTACCGATCAGACTAATTAAATCCACAGCACCTTGTGTTTCTTCAATTTCGTCTCCGTCTTCGAGAAACTCCTCGTCAGCGCCAGGAGACAGGCTGAGGTATGAACCGCCAAGTAAACTCTCCGACGTTATTATTGCTGCCGTATCGGCAGGTAATTTTACACCGGCTTTGACAGAAAAGGTCACAACTGCCTGATAGGTTTCCACGTCGAGTACGCTATCGACAATTGTGCCAACTTTGATACCAGCAACGCGGACATCGCTTCCAATGTTAAGTCCATCAATTTTGGTAAAACGCGCTTGTAAGGTGTAGCCCTCGACGCTGATTACGTCTGTGTGCTGATACGCAAACGTAAGAAACCAGCCTGCAACAAGAAGCACAACAGCACCAATTATCGATTCGACCAAATTACTAGACATACCTATTCCCTTGCTCATGTGCGTGAATGTTCAGACACGCCACTTTATATTTATGGGCGCCAAGCTTCATAATCAGGGTCAGACTGGCGTGGCGCCGCTTGATAAGCAGCGTTACTTCCCGTTAGATTTTCCTGATGGGCTTGTTCCCAAGACTTGGACTTCACCGTCTGCTCCGAAGGAAGCTCATCAACTGTATAGTGAAGCCAGCCGTGCCAGTTGGCAGAAACCCTTGAAGCCTCAACGGGTCCGTTTTTATAAATCACCCACCTACGATGGCCATTCTTCTCACGGTAATAAATATTACCTTGCTCATCCGTACCTACTTTTATGCCTTTTCGGCTGGTGAAAAGCCGCGTGCCAAAAGTAGCAGAATTCCACCACGTGAAAAGCGGTGASCCRAAAATGGTTTTAACTAAGGATGCCATGAGTATTCCCGTATGTTCTTAACTATTTGCGCCCGTTTAGCATGTTTATTTTATAAGGGAAAGCGACTGCGTCAACAAACCCRTTTCTTAACGCRYGTGAGYAAAGTTCAAATCGATTCTCAACACGCATTGATAGAGTGATTTATATTGATGTAGCTACTCTTAATTTATGGAGAAATTATGGCAAAAAGSCCGACTCGTTAGWTTTSGACGAGTCGGGGKRTAAGTTTAGTGYCTCRYTCACTGTCAATCACAATATGTTGAAAATACAGCTTGAAGCTTGCCACGGTTCCCCCCTAGACTTGCGACGAAATTCAGGGGACCCACAACATATAGTGGGAGCTGTTATATTGGGCACGGCGATATTTACTGGGAAAACGCTACAGGAATAGCGACTARCAGCAAAAATAGTCGCTCATTTAGSCAAGAAGTCTAATAAAGGGAATATTATGCGTATCGCTCGTCACTTCACTGGCTCTAATGAATGTCCATATAGCAAGCTAGAATGGCACAAAGCAGTAAGTGAAATCCGTAACCCGGACGGCTCCATTGTGTTTCATATGGGCGATGTCGAAGTCCCCACAGGATGGAGCCAGGTCGCAACTGATATTATTGCGCAAAAATATTTTCGTAAGGCCGGTGTGCCCAAMGCACTTAAATCAGTGGAAGAGAATTCAGTTCCGAGCTGGCTCTGGCGGAAAGAGCCCGATCTCGACGTTTTGGCAAAGCTTCCTGAAGATTCCAGATACGGCGCTGAACACAGCGCTAAGCAGGTTTTTGACAGGCTAGCGGGTACTTGGACCTATTGGGGCTGGAAAGGCGGCTATTTCGAGGCTGAGGCGGACGCTCGCTCGTTCTACGACGAAATACGCCTGATGTTTGCGCGGCAAATGTGTGCTCCCAACAGCCCTCAGTGGTTCAATACCGGCCTTCATTGGGCGTATGGTATAGATGGGCCTTCACAAGGCCACCACTATGTTGACTTTGAAACAGGCGAGCTGGTTCAATCAAAAAGTGCTTACGAGCACCCGCAACCTCATGCATGCTTTATCCAGTCGGTATCAGACGATCTGGTAAATGAAGGCGGGATTATGGACCTCTGGACCAGAGAAGCGCGTTTGTTCAAATACGGGTCCGGAACAGGGTCAAATTTTTCTAATATTCGTGGCTCAGGGGAAAAGCTTTCCGGCGGCGGAGAATCGTCTGGTTTGATGAGCTTCCTCAAAATCGGCGACCGTGCGGCTGGTGCAATCAAGTCTGGTGGCACCACTCGCCGAGCTGCAAAAATGGTAGTTGTSGATATTGATCACCCAGATGTCGAAGAGTTCATTAACTGGAAAGTGATTGAAGAGCAGAAGGTGGCTGCCCTCGTCTCGGGTTCCAAGCTAAATGAAATCCATCTAAATTTGATTATGAAGGCATGTCATGAAGCTAAAGCTGAGCTCGAAGAAGGAGCCTTTGAGGCCAAACAAAACCGCGAACTGAAAAAACAAATCATTGCGGCGCGCAAGGTTATGATTTCCGACAATTACATTCAGCGTGTTATCCAGTTTGCAAAACAGGGTTATGTTTCGATCGACTTCAAAACCTATGATACAGATTGGGACTCTGACGCCTACCTTACAGTGTCAGGGCAGAACTCAAACAATTCCATTCGTGTGACAGATGATTTTATGCGCGCGGCCAACGATGATACGCCTTGGCAGCTTAAAAACCGTATTGGCGGCGGGATTAGCAAAGAAATCAGCGCCAAAGACCTGTGGCGCGATGTCGGCCATGCAGCTTGGTCATGCGCAGATCCTGGTATCCAATTTCACACAACAATCAATGATTGGCATACTTGCCCGGCTGGCGGCGACATTCGCGCATCAAACCCCTGCTCCGAATATATGTTCCTTGACGATACGGCCTGTAACTTAGCATCGCTGAATTTGATGACCTTCCGCGCCAAAGATGGCAGTTTCAAAGTAGAAGACTTCAAACACGGTGTTCGGCTTTGGACAATGGTGTTGGAAATCTCAGTAATGATGGCACAGTTTCCGTCGAAGGAGATTGCAAGACTGTCTTATGATTACCGGACACTTGGTCTTGGATACGCGAACATCGGTGGATTGCTAATGAGTCTAGGCATGTCATACGACAGTGACGAAGGCCGCGCACTTTGTGGCGCTATCACCGCTTTGATGACGGGTGAAAGCTATGCCACGTCYGCTGAAATGGCGTCCGAGCTCGGACCATTCCCTGAATATGAAGCCAATGCTAAAACAATGCTCCGCGTTATTCGCAATCATCGACGCGCAGCTCACGGGCACAAAGACGGATACGAAAATCTACACAAAAACCCTGTACCGCTTGATATTGCAAATTGTAGCGACGTCGCAATCACAGAGGCAGCGGCAGAAGCTTGGGATAGAGCACTTTCAACAGGTGAAGAGTTTGGGTACCGGAATGCTCAGTCTTCGGTTATAGCGCCGACGGGTACAATAGGCCTAGTAATGGACTGTGATACAACAGGCATTGAGCCTGATTTTGCCCTTGTAAAATTCAAGAAGCTCGCTGGTGGTGGCTATTTCAAAATCATCAACCGTATCGTGCCGCAAGCGCTTGAATTCTTGGGCTATAACAGCAGGCAGGTTGATGCCATCACCAGCTACGCGGTAGGCAACGGCACGCTGATAAATGCCCCTAGCATCAATCACGATACCCTCCGTGCAGTTGGTTTCACTGATAAAAAAATTGAAGCAGTCGAACAGCAGCTAGAAAATGCGTTCGATATAAAATTCGTCTTCAACCAGTGGACACTTGGAACAGATTTCTGCAAAGCCAACCTTGGCTTTTCAGATGAGCAGCTCGCTGATTACAGTTTTGATATGCTGGCAGCGCTTGGCTTCAGTAAATCGGATATTAATGCGGCAAACGTATATTGCTGCGGCGCGATGACGCTTGAACAAGCACCTTACCTCAAAGAGGAACATTATGCTGTGTTCGATTGCGCTAACCCTTGCGGTAAAGTCGGTAAACGGTACCTCGCATGGGAAAGCCATATTCACATGATGGCTGCTGCCCAACCGTTCATTTCCGGAGCAATTTCAAAAACCATCAATATGCCAAACGATGCCGAAGTTGACGACTGCATGGCAGCTTACGAACTGAGCTGGTCGTTGGCGCTTAAAGCCAATGCGCTTTACAGAGACGGCTCTAAACTTAGTCAGCCATTAAATGCCGCGCTGATAGACGACGAAGAAATTGAAGATGACGATGAAGATCAGTCCGCTGTCGACAAAACAACGGCGGTTGCAGAACGTATTGTCGAACGGATCATTGAACGTGAAGGACCAGTGAAACGCAAAAAGCTACCGTCACGCCGCAAAGGCTACACGCAAAAAGCTGTGGTAGGTGGTCACAAGGTATACCTTCGTACAGGCGAATATGACGATGGTTCCATCGGTGAAATTTTCATTGATATGCACAAAGAAGGCGCTGCGTTCCGGTCGTTGATGAATAATTTTGCAATCGCTATTTCAATTGGTCTTCAATACGGCGTACCGCTAGAAGAATATGTTGATGCCTTTACTTTCACGCGTTTCGAGCCATTCGGCCGCGTTGAAGGTAACGATACTATCAAGATGGCGACGTCGTTACTGGATTATCTATTTAGAGAACTTGCAATATCTTATCTAGGCAGGGACGACTTGGCCCACACAATGCCTGCCGATTTTGAACCGGGTACAACCGGTCGGGGTGATAAAGGTGATAGCCTACCRAAAYTGGACCCAGATCTGGACAAAGACGTAGCGGCAGTTCTGGAACGCGCCCAACAGGCCGCCTCCTCCGGTTATATTCGCGGGAATAACTTAGTTAACCTAAAAACCGCAGTACGGTCTGGGGGAACCCAGTCGACAGAATCGCAAAAAGAAAACGGCACAGCCGTGGCTCTTGCCACAGATGCGGGAACAATAACAAAAWCTTTTGGGTCAGCCATGACAAACGGTGCGACAGACGCTACACCACACGCGCGGCTTGAAGCGCGGGCTAAAGGGTATGAAGGCGATGCCTGCGGCGAATGCGGTAACTTTACTCTTGTGCGCAATGGTACTTGTATGAAATGCAAYACYTGCGGCGGYACTAGCGGCTGCAGTTAGAATTCACGAAATCCATTCACCAACCCGTCCCGGTGAATGGCAATCTTGGGGAAGGTTCGCCTTCCCCCTTTTTTTCCAAATTCCGTTGATTTTATTTCCACTTAAGCTTGCGTGTATTTTCTCTGGACGCTATAAATCTTTACTAATTATTTACCTGGGGGTGTTCAAGTGCGCCTTCAAGACGGTTGGCTATTAGACCGTTTTTAGTGTATTGTTTTGTTTTAAATTTTGGAGCCATTAGTGGCTGACACACTAAGCGATAATGTTTCTGCGGTTTTGAGTAATGAAAGCCGCTCGGGTACGCAATATGTCAATGCAGGCGCTGTAACAGAGTGCCTTCCTGTTGGCGTTCTTGTGGTCGGCTTGCAGTCTGCAAACGTCGTCGAAGCCTTGTTTATAAACGGATGTGCGCGGGATATCTTTGCTCTGCCAGCCCAAGTCGCTTTGCCATGCCCGCTTGATTCTGTGTGGAGCACACCCGATAGTCACGTTCTTGTAGCTCAAATACAGGATGTATTTCGCAATGGCTTTGATGCCCAGTTTGAATGGAGCATGCGTACAGGTGCCGTCGAACGGTTTCTTTCTAGCCAACTGATTCCCCTTTTTGCCGATGATGGTAGAGTTTCCCAGGTTGTTTGTACTGTCGAAGACCAAACTGCAGAAAAACTAGCGGAACGGAATTTGTTACATCACGCGTTTCATGACGCTCTCACTGGTCAACCAAACCGTGTACTTTTTCGCAATAAACTTGAGGAAGCGGTGTCTGAGTGTTCGGAAGCTGATCAACCCATTGGCTGTGCCGTATTGATCATTAATATTGATCGGTTCCAGCAGATTAATGAAAGCTTTGGCCATAGTGCGGGTGACCGCTTCTTGATCTCTATGGCGTCCACATTGCGGCGCTGTATTCGTGGCTCAGATACTCTCGCACGGCTATCGGGTGATGAGTTTGCAATTTTGGTGTCGCCCTATCATAAAACCAGCGAAGTGGACGTTATTAGCAGGCGTATTCACGATGCGATGAAGCAACCGTACGATCTTGATGGACATGAAGTGTTCACATCGGTGTCCGTCGGYGTTGCCACAACAACTGACCCGAAAACGCACCCGGAAGACCTTATCAGGGACGCGGATTTCGCTATGCACCGCGCGAAACAGGCAGGAAAAGCAAGGTCAGAGGTTTACCACGGAGTGTCTCATCAACGTGCACAGTCTCAATTCCATCTGGAAACAGAGCTAAGGCGCGCGGTAGAACGAGACGAGCTTACGCTTTATTATCAACCAATTGTCGATTTAGGCTGCCAAAAACTCTACGCTTTTGAGGGCCTAGCACGCTGGATCCATAAAGAACGGGGTTTTGTGTCCCCGGTTGAATTTATCCCACTTGCTGAAGAAACGGGCATTATCGTGAAACTGGGCCGCTGGGCCATGGACACTGCTTGCCGTCAGGTTAGAGAGTGGATTGATACTGTTGGGGAAGAAAATGCTGTTCCTATAAATGTGAATGTATCGGGTGTGCAATTTGGACGCGATGACGTTGCGCAGATGGTTGAAGAAGCACTTGCCCGCTATCAGTTGCCAGGGAAGTATTTGCGCGTCGAGTTGACGGAAACCGCAATMATGGCCAACCCAAAACGCATTTCCGAAACATTGGAACGGATTAGAGCTTTGGGCGTTAAAGTGGCRTTGGATGATTTTGGAACCGGCTATTCATCTCTTAACTATCTTCACCAGTTTCCAATCGACATCATAAAAATTGACCGCAGCTTCATCAACCAGCTGGAACTTGGCAACCARCCATACAAAATACTGAAGATGATTGGTGTTTTGGCTCAAGACCTTGGGCACCAAGTGGTGGCTGAAGGACTTGAAGATATTGAGCACGTAGAGATGTTACGAGATATGGGTTTCAAGTTCGCTCAAGGGTATTTTTATTCCCGTCCGGTGGATGCTGTAGACGCTAGTAAATATGTTGCCGGTAAAATCCCATGGAGCTTACGGTAATTTTTTGCTTGAACCTAACCTCATTTATGACCAAATAACTAATTCCAATAGATCGCTAGACAAGGTGACACATTATGAGCGAGGACCAAACGACAATCGCGGTGGCCAAGAAAAAGACCGTAGCTAAAAAGAAGGCTACGCCTGCAAAAAGTGCGTCTGTTAAGAAAGCATCCACTAAAAAGAGCCCCGCCGTGAAAAAGCCCAGTGCCAAAAAGGCTGCTGCTAAAGCCACACAGCCTAAGGTGACGGCAAAAAAGACCGCACCTGCTAAAAAAACGGCGGCTGTCAAAAAAGCACCCAC
Organism: Kordiimonadaceae bacterium; assembly: GCA_016764715.1. Lineage (GTDB taxonomy): Bacteria > Pseudomonadota > Alphaproteobacteria > Sphingomonadales > Kordiimonadaceae > Kordiimonas. The sequence continues at coordinate 17,964 of JAESRJ010000132.1, forward strand.
AAAACCCACCATTAAGAAGGCTAGCTCAAAGAAAACTGAGGCTGGAGTTGCAGCTAACGATCCTTCTCCGCAGGCTTCACAACGGGCTTCTGTTGCACAGCCCAGCGCTACAAATGAAGAGCCCGCTGAAAATACTTCAGCCAATACGGCACATGAACACGCGCAAAGCCCAAATGGCTCAAACGCCTCAGAAGCGGTGTTTGATAAAGATAAGATGATTAAAGAGCTCAAAGAGAAAGACTGGGGCACCGTGGTGCTTCGCGGCGTCTTTATGCTGATTTTYGGGATACTTTGTCAGTTGGCACTGTATGTCGTATTCGTKCTCGCCCTTRTTCAGTTCTTGATTATGATAGGRACCGGAAAACCAAATTCTTCCGTCACSTCTTCAATTGCAACRGCTGCACGCTATATGAGCCAAACMATGAATTACCTCAGTTTCAAGACCGAGTTAAAGCCGTTTCCATTTGATAGAGACTTTCCGTCAGAGGACTAGTCAGGGCTTCAATATTATTAAAGATGATGTAGAGGGGCGTTTTATCGCCCCTTTTGCTTGGGTGTTTTAATACACTCCAGCCATAGAGAAAATCACTTCGATACCCAGCCGTATAAACACGACAGCTGCAATAGCAGTAAGAAGACCCTTTATCATGTCAAACATAGGYTTGCCTCGTTAGTTCTTGGCTTTGTCCCGCGCCGCAATCGCAGTATCAGGAAAATCGGTAAACACACCGTCCACACCTATTTTATACACTAGAGCTAACTCTTCCTCAACATTTTTGAAACCTTTTGCAACACTATYGTCTCGAATTGTCCAAATATGCGTCACYGCTCCCATGGCATGTAYACGGGTTAATAGATCGTTGGATTTACCGTCTGCCCCGAAAAGCAATGCTTTATTCAAGCCAAAMCCCGCCACTTTCCCRGCAAAGGCCTCWACTTCAATATTTGGAAGCCATATGCCYTTTTCTSGATGGAAGGCCCCTGCCTCAAGTAAAATCAAGGGCGTGTCACTGATCACGCCCACGGCAAGCAGAAATTCGGCGTTAAAGCACTGAAAATATAGTGGTATGCCTTTATCTCTAATGTTTTCAAGCAATTGACCCATGTTTTTAACGAGGGTTGGCTGGGTTTTTCTAAACAAATCCGGCCGCTTAAGCTCAATATATAGGCCTACTTTCCGGCCAGCGGCAGTATGTTCCTCAACAAGCGCTACAATCTCTTCAATGGTGGGAATTTCAAATTGACCGTCGAATTCCACGCTTCGCCCTGCCCGAGGCTGTACTGCCCTTAGCGTCTTAAGTTCAGCTAAAGTGAAATCAAAAACATACCARTCCTCGCGACCGTCYACRGTTTTCTTTCTATCAGCGAACTCAGCATGCGTAGATACATTCGTGGTGTGAGACAGGTAGATATCGTGCCGGGCAACGAAATGCCCATCTTTGGTAAGCACCAGGTCGGGCTCGATATAGTCAGCCCCCTGCCGGATCGCAAGAGCATAGCTTTCCAGAGTATGCTCGGGCCGGTATCCGCTGGCACCACGGTGTGCGATAACAATAGGGTCCTTTGTCATAGCGATCGCCTCTGTTTCAACCGAATAGACCGCAAAAAGGAGAAAAAGAATACAGAATTTTCGCACAAGCATAGCCCCCGTCAATGGTGCCGTAACGGCAACCTGCCAACATTGAGGCCATTTTGACATGCTCCAACAGAAATGCAATCTTAGTAGCCTGCGGAGTGTGTATTATGGAATTTCTTCAATTGGCGATCAGTGCTTTTTTAATCCTCGTTGTCGCGGGGGTTGCGGCAGCGCTTTACCCAAACAAATTGAAGTTAGTCGCTGAGAATGTCGAGAAAGACTACAAACGTTTTAACCCCGCCGCCTCCCTTGGGCTACCCCTCATTAGCAAGATGGCAGATGCTGCAATTGTGCCTGTAACAAGCCCTTTAGAACAGCTCGGCATCGTCACGCAGCTTGGCGATAGGTTAGTGTGCCGCACGCTCTCTCCAGCCGATGGCTATAAAATTGAACGGGACGGCGAGAGTCTAGTCATTCGTTTAGCCGACTTCACGCAACCCACAATCAAAATGACGTTTGATACCGAGACGATGGAAAAGGTGATGGCACTTTTCGCAGCGCATGTCCCTATCACAAATTACTGGCAAAAGAAGGAAGCAAACAATGCCTCTTGATCTTCCAAAACCAACTGAGGTAGCAGTTCCTTTATTCATAGCACTCTTGCTTCTTGAAATTTATTATGGCTGGAAAACAGGGCGCATCGTTTTTGAAGGCAAGGATGCGCTCACTTCCATGTTCATGGGTTTAATCAGCGGCCTGGCCGGCGCAGTTGGCGCTCTTTTGTATGCCGGGCTCATTTTGTGGGTTTGGGATGCGCGTATTTATGATTTTGGAACCGAGCTTTGGGTCTTTGGCTTCGCTTTTGTTGCTGTAGACTTTGCCTATTACTGGATACACAGGTACGGCCACAGGATGCGCTGGATGTGGGCAGCCCATGTTATCCACCATTCGAGCCAGCAYTATAACCTCACAACGGCGCTCCGCCAAACATGGACTGGCTTTCTAACGCCYGGTGTTCTTTTTTAYYTGCCCTTRTTTTTTCTTGGGCTAAATCCCGCGATAGTTTTCTTCTGTTACGGCATAAAYCTTGTATATCAGTTTTGGATACATACCGAGGCTATCAATAAATGCCCGCGCTGGTTCGAATATATATTCAATACGCCCAGCCACCACCGGGTTCACCATTCAAACAACCCGCGCTATCKGGATGCTAACTATTCAGGTGTTTTCATGGCATGGGACCGGATGTTTGGCTCGTTTGTACCGGAAACAGACGAGGAAAAATGTAACTACGGTTTGGTAACCGATCTCGGGACATTTAATCCGCTGCGTATCGCCTTTCATGAATGGGTTGGTATTTTTAAAGACATAGCCACTGCTAAAACTTGGCGTGCCCGCGTGCTGTTTCTAATTGCGCCCCCCGGCTGGACACCAGACGGCAGCCGCATGACCAGCGACATGATCCGCGCAGCATGGATTGCGCGCACAAAGGACCAATCCGATACAACCAAGCAGGCGGCAGAATAGGTCACGAGACCGAGGCGGTTAATGCTCTAACGTTCGTTGGAAACTGTCTGTTCAGCGGCGGATTGATTTACTGTATTTGAATCAAGAAAATCGGATATTTCAGCGCCCAGTTGACGGTAAATACTGGAGTTAACGCCTGCCCAAACTGCCGTGGACACGCAGGTAACAACCGCTCCAAAAAGAAGATCAAWGTAAAACGCTACACTACCTATTACAGGGACCGGCAATAGAAAATCGATCCCAAAAACCACCGAAAGCATCGATACCGCGGTTAAAACATATGCGCCAAGTATCCGGAGCCCTTGACCTTTTGACAGAGCCCATGCACCACTCAATGTTACATCTGGGCTACCAATAGCTACCGCCGGGAAAACTAGCGCAGATCGGAAAAACAAAGGCCCTATTATGATAAACAAGATCGTTGCAGCTATTGAAATAGTAAATACGGCCTCGTCTTTTATAAACTGATAAAACGGCAAAGCAACGATCAGCACTGCAATCAGCAACACACCCAATAAGCCAAAACTTCGCCACATAAACGGTGTGAACGCTTTCCTATAATAAGATGTATCTGCCGAACCGTCCGCGTTTTTATGTTTACCCCAAAAATTATCCGTCAATCCACCAAGCAAGAAAACCCGGTGCCAATAAAATGCAATAACAATTTCTATAAAAACCGTTGCAACTGCGCCACCATTTCTGCCTGAAGTAGCCTGCATCCAATCAAACAAAGCTACGACAACCGCAATTGGAGCGACCACTTTCAAAAAAGCTAATCGATGTGAATATAGAGCAGCGTATGACTCGCGTGCGGCTTGRAACGCCGAAATTGTTTGCATATCGCCCCCCTTTCTAATTTTCATAGCGTAATCAAAGTTTTGTGCGAAAACAAGTCAACTTTCCCAACCCTTGTATCAAGTGGCGGAACAATATTTCTAATTCCCAATAGCTTACTTTCCATACTTTGCTTTATCCTCCAATTTTCATTGCCGTACACCAGAAGTGCTATTTTGCACTTGCGTAACGCTGCGGAATGGGCACATTGTGCGCAAAATATAAAAGGGACAAATAGCCACCTTTAGCCCATTTGCCGTTGCCCCCAGCTCGGCACATATCAGGAGACCGCCCTATGTCAGACGATCCTATTGTAATTGTTGGAATTGCCCGCACCCCAATGGGTGGCCTTCTTGGTGACCTTGCCGCTGTTTCAGCGACTGACCTCGGTGCCGCCGCCATCGCCGGTGCGCTTGCCTCTGCTGGCATTGGCGGCGACGCCATTGACCAAACAATAATGGGCTGTGTGCTKCCTGCWGGYCAGGGYCARGCCCCTGCCCGYCAAGCMAGCATCAAAGCAGGCATTTCAAAATCAACKGTTGCTGTWACMGTCAATAAAATGTGYGGSTCCGGCATGCAGGCSATGATGAACGCGCAYGACAGCTTGGTTGCTGGCACAAACGCTGTTGTTGTGGCTGGCGGCATGGAAAGCATGACACAGGCACCACACCTGCTGCCTTCTGGCCGCACCGGCACCAAATACGGCAGCGCGCAAATCATCGACCATATGGCGTTAGACGGCCTGACTGACGCCTACGGCGGCGAGCCAATGGGTGTGTACGCTGAGCTATGCGCTGAGCATTACCAGTTTAGCCGCGAAGCACAGGATGCTTATGCAATCGAATCCCTGAAGCGCGCGCAAGCAGCCATTGAAAACGGCGACTTTGAAGGCGAAATTGTTCCTGTGACGGTTAAGTCTCGCCGCGGTGATACGATAGTCGATACAGACGAGCAGCCACCAAAGGCACGTTTCGATAAAATCCCGAAGCTGCGCCCTGCTTTCAAGAAAGACGGCACAATTACAGCGGCTAATGCCAGTTCGATTTCTGACGGCGCTGCTGCCCTTGTCATGATGAAAACATCTGAAGCTGAAAAACGCGGCCTAACACCCCTTGCCACGTTGAAAGCGCATTCAGCCTTCGCTCATGATCCTGAATGGTTCACCACAGCMCCKATYACAGCGATMAAAGACGTKATGGCCAAAGYGGGYTGGACCAAAGAAGACGTRGATCTGTTCGAAGTAAACGARGCTTTTGCAGTGGTGCCRATGGCAGCGATGCAGGAACTTGGTCTCGACCACGCTAAAGTCAACGTAAACGGCGGCGCATGTGCCCTTGGTCACCCAATTGGGGCCTCTGGTGCTCGGATATGCGTCACGCTGATCAACGCCCTTAAAAAACGCGGCCTCAGTAAAGGTATTGCWAGCCTTTGYATYGGYGGCGGYGAAGCAACKGCTGTTGCMATCGAACTWAACTAAGCYTYWTWARGCCYNYARNNWWAAAAGGARCGCATCATGCTACTCAGTGAAGAACAACGCATGGTGCGYGATATGGCGCGCTCGTWTGCGCAGGACCGTATCAAACCAAATTCTGCAGGCTGGGAAAAAGCAGGCATTATCCCAGACGAAACACTGCGCGAGATGGGCGCACTCGGCCTTATGGGCATGACAGTGCCCGCCGAATGGGACGGCGCTGAAACAGACTATGTTTCCTACGCGCTTGCCCTAATGGAAATTGCAGGCGGTGACGGCGGGCTTTCTACGCTGATGAGCGTTAATAATGCACCCATGTGTGCCGCCGTGCTTCAAAACGGCACAGACGCCCAAAAAGAACAGTATCTCAAACCAATGGCGCGCGGTGATATCATTGGGTCTTTCTGCCTAACGGAACCTCAAGCCGGTTCTGATGCCTCGATGCTCAAAACTAAGGCCGAGCGTACAAACAGTGGCTGGCGGTTGAACGGCACAAAGCAGTTTATTACATCTGGTACGGTCGCCGGTGTCTCGATCATTTTTGCAGTGACAGACCCTGAGGCTGGTAAACGCGGCATTTCGGCTTTCTTAGTACCGACAGATACCCCGGGGTACCGGGTTGCCAGTACTGAACATAAGCTCGGCCAGAAATCATCGGATACCTGCCAGATCGTATTTGAGGACATGGACATCCCAACGGATTGTCTGCTGGGTGAAGAAGGGGCTGGCTATAAAGTAGCGCTTTCAAACCTTGAGACTGGGCGTATCGGCATTGCGGCTCAGTCCGTTGGTATGGCGCGCGCGGCTTACGAATATGCGCTTGCGTACGCGCAGGAGCGTATTGCGTTTGGTAAACCCATCATGGGGCACCAGGCCGTTGCTTTCCGTTTGGCTGATATGGCAACGCAGCTAGAAGCCGCAGAACTGATGGTGTTAAACGCAGCGGCCAAGAAGGATGCAGGCGAGCCGTGCCTTAAAGAAGCCTGCATGGCCAAATTGTTCGCCAGTGAAATGGCCGAACGCGTATGCTCAGACGCCATCCAGACCTTAGGCGGCTATGGCTACCTTTCGGAGTATCCGGTAGAGAAAATATACCGCGATGTGCGTGTTTGCCAGATTTACGAAGGTACCTCTGACATTCAGCGAATTGTCATCAGCCGCGAAATTACCAAATAGAACGGCTGCAGTGCCCCAGCTGAAACGGTCATCCTACACGCTATAATATTGCTTTCTGCCGAAAGCTGTATAAGAGGCTGAGACTTATCATGCCCACCAAAAAAGCTATTCCTGCCGTCAATACTTGGCTCGCCCATACAGGAGGCTCTATACTCTGCATGAAGGCAGAAAAAGCGACTGTCAGGGTTAGAAGTGTGGCCAAAAGAAAATACTGTTTAAAAGCATGATTGTCGCTCAGGTGCAGCGCCAAAATTAGCCAGCTGCATAGGACCGATAGCACTAAGAATATGAAGGCGAGTGCTGTCGTGGCCCAGCCGTGTGGTTGTAGAAATAGAAAAAGCGAAAAACAAACGCCCCAGAGTGTAAACCAAATAGTGAATAGGGTGATGTATTTTGCAAGGCTATATTCGAACGCTGAGACAGGCAAACTCATCTCAAATATCATTGACCCATCCATGCGCAATCTGCCAATGACTATGCTCAAGGCATAAGCGCTGCCAAAAAAAGCCGGGAAGGTAAAAAACAATATACCGTACGCGAACACAAACTCCATGCCCGTCACTTGTTCTAAAACGAGCCAAGCCGCACCAAAAAACAACATAACCAAAACCGAGTAGCCGACGGATCGTGCACAGTTGTTTAGATCTTTTAAAATTATCAATTTTATGATGTCAAACTTCATAACTACCTCTCGTCGGTTCGTTTAAATCGGTCGTTGTATGGACGGCCTTAATTACTTTGAAACATGGACCATCTGGTACCAGGCTTTTTTCGAGATAAGCTCTAGCTCGCGTAACCGATACCCGCGTTTGATTGTCGTATGGATTATCAATACTGCAAGCCCGACCTCTGTAAGGGCAGAGACAATAGTGACCAACAAAGGAAGGCCGCCGGGAACCTTGTTCTCAATGTAAAGAATTCCAACAATTACGCCGATAACACCAAGAATACCGATATAGCCAAGTAACAGGCTTTTGAGTGGCGAAAACCCGAAATACATAACGCTCATTACAAGAAAACAGTGCGCTACAAATAGAAGCAAAGAAATTAGCAATATTGCATCCAGCTTTTCAGGGTAAGGACCCAAAAGCATTCCAAAGAAAAAGCTTATTAGCCATAGAGTGATATACGGTAAAATATTGAAGATAGCTTTTGCTAAAAAATAGTCCCCTGGTGAAAGAGGCAGGCTCATCTCGAACACCCGGGATTGATCGAGTTTCGGTACCATTATAGTCACTTGTACTAAGGCCATTAGCATAATCTGTGGCATATAGAGCAAGGCAGGCACAATAATATTCGGCAGGCCGGGGAAAAAGGGCTCAACAAAACTGACGTAGATTGGTGCGCCAAACGTAGTTACCGCAAAAAACGATATTAAGTACCACCGTAGCAAATATACATCCTTCAGGATCAACTGCTTGATTACGTCGTATTTCATTTCTTTTCCCCAACTCAAAACTAAGGCCCCAAWTRGGMTCACATAAAGTCCGTTTTCCGTTTTTGTAAATGGAAGGTTAGCGCCACSAGTAGCAGGATAAAGGCAACTTCTGCGCTGATCACCGAGAAGACTTCTGGCGACCAAACAACCACTTCCCCACTYGAAAACTCGGCAATTCCCTCGATGTCTTTCACCAAAGAAAAGAAAAGTCCTGTGACCTGAAAGCCCACGACCATTGCAAATATCATCCACCCTTCAGACTCGCTAACCAGTGCTATGAAAAGTAGGAAAAAATAGAACACAAGCATGAAAACTAGCATGATCGACATCAGCGGAATGAACCCATCCGGCAAGAAATCGAACTGCATAACTGTATAAACAGCCGCTACAAACAGYACTGCCCACGGCACAGCATAAGSCGTGGTATTGCCGATTATCTTCGCWATCGTATARTCCGTAAACGAGATTGGTAGGCTCATGACAAATGCCAGAGTATTTTCTTTGCGTTCGTTTGTTACGGTCCCAAACATCAATCCAATGCCCATTGCCATAACAACGGCAACAAAAAGACTAACGCCAAAGCCGCGAAACGTTGGCCCTGCCCACACGGCAATCACCAAGGCAGCTAATGCCGCTGCCGTGTAAGCAAGCAATATTCGCCGTTGTAGGTACAAATCTTTCAGTATCAGCTCTTTAATTACAGGAACATTCACGGTACTGCCCTCCCACGGCTCGCTGACACATCTGCAATGAAAATCTCTTCCAGCGTCATCGTATCGGTCCCTAGAATTTTGCCGCCTTCTGCCGAGAGCAGGCTAGCCGTCTCGTCCGTGTAAGAACTAGTGGTAACCACCGCAATGCTTCCACTATGTTGTATTTGTTTGACGCCGGGTATTTGGGGGACTTCAGTACCCTGCGGTACTTCAAGGCGTACGCGCCGCCAGTTTTCCATGAAAGCGTCCTTAGGAAGAGAGGAAATGACCTGACCTTGATCAATGAAGGTAATACTATCTGCCAGCTGTTCAACATCTTGGGTATTGTGAGAGGAGAATAAAATAGTGCGTTCCTCATCCGCCAATACTTCCATCATTGCCCCCAATACTTCCTGTCTCGCCACCGGATCGAGCCCAGTTGTTGGCTCGTCGAGGATCAGCAAGGTCGGGAAACGGGCTAAAGCTAATAGTAGCGTGGATTTTACGCGCTGACCGTGAGACATACCCTTCATTTTCTGGCCAGATTTTAGGTCAAAACGCCGTAACAACTCATCAGCATACTTCGGGTTCCAGCCGGGGTATATTTTTTGCATAAACGCCATGTGCCACGCAAGTGTTGCCGTAGGGAAAAGCCTCATATCTTCCGATACATACCCAATATTTCGTTTGGCATCTGCCTGTTCATCCGGCATGCGGTGCCCTAACACTCGCACGTCGCCTACGTCCTGAGCGACCATACCCATGAGGATGCGAATGGTAGTGGATTTACCGGCACCATTTGGCCCGATAAAACCCATTACCTGACCCTTTTCAAGTGTTAGGTCTATGTCTTTTAAGGTGAACTCTTTGTAGGTTTTCCCTACGCCAGAGCACTCAATTGCCAAGTTTGTCATGTACGTTTTTTCGCTCCTAATTCTCGTATTTCTCGTAGTCGTAACTCGAGCTCTTTTGGCCCTATTTTTATTGCGTCAGCCAGTTTAATGGCCTGAACCAGATGATGATCCAGTTCTTCTTCTTGCTTCTCAGCGTAATTCCCTAAAGGTTCGGCTACAAAACAGCCTTTCCCGTGCTGAACTACTATCGTTCCGTCGTATTCCAATTCCTGATAAGCGCGTTTGATGGTGATCACGCTTACCTTCAGTGCCACAGCAAGTTCACGGATSGAYGGCAGTTTAGTGCCTGCAGGCCAATCACCAACCGACACGCGCTCTTTGATGCGCGTCATCACCTGCTGGTACATCGGGCTGCTATCAGCCTGCGATAGGATAAAATCGATATTCATTCTTGCTCACTGTGTATACTGTGCATACCACTGTATATATACAGTGAAAGCGCCCTGTCAAGGCGCTCTCATAGAAAATCAGGAATAGTTATAAAGTAGAGCTCTCTATTAGCTCAGAAAGTTAAACAGTTTCAAATAGTTGGAGAATATCTGGCATTGCTTCCAGTGCAGCGTTGTGTCCAAGCGCAATAAGCTCTTCAGCCTGCGTAAAGTTTGCCATATCGATATGCCCAATGCGCGGTGTAATCACAATATCAGGTTTATCTGCTGCGAGTTTAGCCTGGCTTAGGGCCATAAGGGCAAGTGACCACCCTGCCCTAGCAGATTTCAATGCGGCCATACTCGGTTTCTTCATCAGCGGATCAAACCCGAGCCGCTTGGCACGCGCGGGGTAATCACCTTGCAAGTCAACGGCGATGACAATCTCAGCCCCCAAGTCGCGGGCAACTTGAACTGGGACAGGGTCCACAATGCCACCGTCCACCAAATATAGATGATTAGTCTTTACTGGCGGCAAAACGCCTGGAATTGCTGATGACGCWCGYAAMGCCGTCACCACATCGCCCTCATCTAGRACAATCGCCTCGCCGCTATAGAGGTCAGCGGCTACTGCAGCAAAAGGCTTTTGTAGGTCCTCAATTCCTAGGATTCCAAAATATTCACGGAGTTTTCGTTCGATCTTATCAGCCCCCATAAGGCTACCCTTGCTGAAGCCAAACTGGCTTAAGGATAACACCTCCCGCATGGTGACATCGCGGGCTAGGTCTTCTAGCTGATCCAGCATACCCCCGGCCACGCAAGCACCGACAATGGCACCAATGCTAGTGCCGGCCACCACATCAATTTCAATCTCTTCCTGTTCGAGTGCGCGCATAACCCCGATGTGGGCCCAACCTAAGCCTGCGCCGCCACCGAGCGCCAATCCAATCCTCGCCATGTTATCTCCTGATATTATTATATCTAACAGATGGGGAATAGAGTGGCAGCTGCAAGCACCCACCACTAGAAAGGATAAGTCTTTATACTATTGGCTGGCTCGTATGATAGTATTGCTCGGCCCTTTAGCGGGCGTCGGTATCTACGATTTTTATAGTGGCTTTTCGGAGCCTTAACTTTGATTGGCACCCTGAGGTCATAACAATCCATTCGTTGCCATTTTCGTCGGTATCACCACGGTTTTCGTAAACTGAAGCAGCCTCGAAGATGCCGGAAGCACGCACCAAGCCTTTGAAGCCGCGCCCAACTCGCTCGTCAGAACTCTCATTAGATGCAGTGCAGATATCTGAATATTGACCCGTGCCGTCCCCTAAAAATAATCCAAAATAATCAACCCCAGCGAGGTAAACTGCGACGACACTAATTTTTTGTCCGTTGTATTTTTCGTCATGCCTTACAAGTTCCTCGTAGCTGACGTCTAGGTAACCTGCGGGTACTGTGCCAAGGGTTTGGCCTGAACACCCGGCGACTAAACATAGAAGCACCATTTGAATAAACCGCAAAATACCCTCCCCGATAAAATTAGTTATCGGGGAAAAGGTATCGCAGGAGCCGCATCAACTCAACATATACTGGGAAACACAGAGGCTATCTAGGCGACATATACCAATAGGGATGAAGGTCATTGCCTTTATGTGTCGTCAGCCGCACCGGTGGCCCGCCCGCGATACTGACCGTATAAATATCCGCATTGCCCAGCTCAGCGTAATCCGCGACAAAGGCTATGGTTTTGCCGTCCWGGGACCAGTTTGTCTCCAGCATCCARTGYTKYAKRTCGTCGCTRAASGGYTKGTAYCCGGTWGCTTTGGCRTTKGTTAGGTTAMGRGCGTTTKKRCCGTCCTTATCCATAACCCAAACATCWACATACCCRYCWGYATCTGMMCGGAGATGCGCGATACGYGTACCGTCTGGCGACCARCTGGGSGCWARKARRTGGCCTTCWCCGCTGATARYGYKKCGASCAGTSCCGTCRGCTTGCATAAGGARTATTTTTARSTYGTCGCCGACAAARCTRTCATARACTATTTCRCTKCCGTCMGGTGAATAYGCYGGATTWCGRTCATGTTGCTCGCTGCTYTKGCTGAGATTTACATTGCCTGACCCATCAAGGTTGATGCGAAAAATATCGCCCTTGCCTCGGAAGTATGCTGCGCCATTATTGACAATTCGGCGGTATATGAGGCTTTTTCCGTCTGGGGCCCAGTGCGGGTCGTATGCATACTGAGGGTCCAGCGTTATGCGCCTTACATTGCTGCCATCAATATTGGCTACTGCAATTTTCCAGCCGCCATAACGGTAAGTAGTGAAGGCAACCTTTGTCCCGTCTGGTGAGACAGTCGCTTCATATTCCCCTCGCCCTCTCACCTTCCAAGGCAAATGCAGTCGAGCATCGACGCCGTGACGTGTCATACTGTGTAGTGCAAGAGTGCCCCCTGTTTTTTCAGAAGCGAAAAGCAACCGTTCGCTGCCCATCATAGGCTTTACTGCATGCGCAAGGGGTGCTTGCCGGGTTGAGGGTTCAGCGCCAAATGTAACTGAAGCCCAGAAAAAGGTGGCAAACGAAAGGGTGGTGTAAAATACTGACCGTGGACTAGGCATAAGATTCTCGCTGTTATTTTGTTATGCGCAACCCTAGCGTTTTGGGTGCCTTCTCCATACCCACTGACCTTTGAGTAGCGTTTATGATGCCCCCAACGGGCATTTTCAGCATGTTGCCTGCATCAATTGCCCAATACTGCGGTAATTAGGAACCCACATCACCAAAAAAAAGCCCGCTCGCATAGGCGAACAGGCTTTCCTGAAGACAAAAGGTCGATCGACGCTAAATTCCTATAGTCAAATTATCAGAACGGGAT
>JAESRJ010000133.1 GCA_016764715.1 Kordiimonadaceae bacterium
CCCCGCCACTGACAGCGTTATAATTGGTACGCATTCGGTCGATTACGAGTTTTTCGRYACCTACGAAATYGAKYTRCTGAAAGGCMGGGTTTATAGCCGMRAGTTTGCAACTGATGGCACCCCTGCAATGCCGACCGATGCTAATGCTGAACCAACGCAAGGTACGCTGATTATCAACGAAGCAGCGTCGMGGCGTCTGGGCTTCACCTCYGTCGAAGAAGCGGTTGGCTCGCGAGTTCGCCTTGGCCGGAACCCTGCCTCAATAGAAATTATCGCTGTTATTCGTGATATGCAGTTCCAGTCTCTGCGCCAAGAGATGCGCCCTGAAATGTATCAGCTAGACCGCGCTCAGTTTAGATCGCTGACCGTTAAATATACAGGCAGTGCTGCGCCGGTKGCGGCTGCCATTGAAGGKGTTTGGCGCACGATGATGCCAGATGTGCCGTTCCGGCATAATTTCGTTGATACGGCTATGGCGGCGGAGTTTGAGCAGGAAAATCAGCAATCCGTCTTGCTTGCGGTGTTTGCGGGCCTTGCGATTGTCATCGCTTGCCTTGGGCTATATGGGCTTGCTTCTTTCACAGCCGAGCGCCGTACTAAGGAAATYGGAATCCGCAAAGTTATGGGCGCAACCGTGTCTGATATTGTCCGTTTGCTTATCTGGCAGTTCTCGAAGCCTGTGCTACTTGCGAATTTGATTGCCTGGCCCATCGTTGTTTACGGGCTGATAACTTGGCTTGAAACCTTCCCGTACCGCTTGGAAGCGTGGTGGCTGATTGTCTTCTGTTTTTCAGCGGGGATTATCGCCTTGTCAATCGCCTGGGCAACAGTGGGCGGGAACGCCGCSAAAGTGGCGCGGACCAACCCAATTTTAGCGCTTCGGTATGAATAAATAAAAAGGAGGCCCGCGGCMGGCRCAGTAGCCAGCACGYGTATAGAGGAAACAATAAAATGTATAAAAACTACATAGCAGTTGCGATCAGAAACCTGATCAAAAACAAACTCTACAGTGCCATCAATATTGTTGGTCTGGCCGTTGGCTTGGCTGCRTGCCTGCTTATCGCGATATTCGTGGTAGACGAATTTTCTTACGATAGCCAATGGGCTGAAGCGGAGAAAATTCACCGCGTACATATGACCTTCAACATCCCCGGTCGCGCCCCTTACATTACCAGTAAAACGTCCGGCCCGATTAAAGAAACGTTCAAAACCTTCTTCTCAGACAGCATTGAGTWCGCGGCGCGRCTSACGCCTGTGAACACTGCCATAACGCACAGTGGTAAACAATTTAACGAGCAAGTTATTTGGGCGGACGCAGAGGTMGYAAAAATATTCAACTTCCCTGTGCTGGAAGGCAATATGCAGGCGGCCCTTGCCGATAACGCTAGTATTGCTTTAAGCCGTTCCTTTGCGCGGCGGYATTACGGGGATGCRTCTGCTCTGGGCGAAATTATCACCGTACGGTTCGCCAATGTTGTAMGGGATTTTCGTGTCGCGGCCGTCTACGAAGACCTTGGCAGCAAGACRTCGCTTTCTATCCCYGCACTGGTGAAAATTGATGAAGCTGATTTTGCCGATATGCCAGGGCGTTTTCAGGAATGGGGCAATGTAGATAATTTCCTCTTTATCAAACTGCGTAACGGCAGCTCCATCAGTTCAATTCAAACGGGGCTWGATGCCTACAGTGATGCMACGATTGACGTRCCTGCTTTGTTGCCGGGTGTAACGGTRGAAAAATCCTCTGACCTAATTACTTTCTCCACTCAGCCACTGACAGATATCCAYCTGAACTCAATCGGCTTTAAATCGGTAACGGCCGATATGAGGCCAACGGGCGATTTGACAACAGTTATCGTTTTTGCGGCGCTGGCGGCGCTCATTTTGCTGATCGCCTGTATCAATTTCATGAATTTGGCGACAGCGAAATCAACGCAGCGCGCGCGTGAAGTGGTGATGCGGAAAGTACTCGGCGCGAACCGCAAACAACTGGTCGTGCAGTTCCTCGGCGAAAGCATGCTKCTGGCGCTTTTGGCTTTGGTGCTTGCCTTGGTCCTTGTGGAAATATTACTGCCTTCCTACAGCGCTTTTGTCGGCAAGGAATTGGTGTTTTCATACGCTGATAGCCAAACGGCCAGCATGCTGMTTTCGCTTGTTGCCGTTGTCGGTTTAGTGGGCGGGGTATATCCGGCGCTCGTGCTTTCAGGGTATATGCCTGCACGYGTGCTGAATTCGAATAAGTCTGCWGAAGGCAATGCTAGTAGCGCGCTTCGTAACATTCTGGTGGTACTGCAATTTTCTATCTCTATCGCGCTAATTGTCGCCACCAGCGTGGTTTACGGGCAGAAATATTATGCGACCAACCTTGAACCAGGTTTCAACCGCGAAAATCTGCTGACAGTGCAAAATATGATGCGCGGTGATGCGGTCGGAAAAGCGCCAGCGTTGATYGCGGAACTGCAGAAAATACCCGGCGTATCGAGTATTACGACTGGCGATACCCCGGCAAACGGCGTCAACAGTAACCGGCCTGTATCAGTTGTGAGCGTAGAAAATCCGCAAACCATCGTGCTTGGACGGCAGCAGGTTGGCTATGACTTCTTCAAGACTTTCCAGATTAATCTGGTGGCGGGGCGCTCTTATAGCATTGATTACCAAACTGACGGCTTGCCGCAAACTTTAGCTACGGAAAATGGCTCGCTTGTTGGTTCCATTATGATCAACGAAGGTGCGGTTAAACGGCTGGGGTTTGCTTCTGCAGAAGCTGCGCTGGGGCAGGAGCTAGCCTACCGCGTTGGCGGTTCCATGCATAATCCCGTTCTCGCAAACCTCACCGTGATCGGTGTTGTGGCTGATATCCATTTCCAGTCGATCCGCGAGGATGTGCAGCCAGAAATGTATGTGCTGGACCGYGCCGTAAACGCCATGACAGTAACYATGCGCTATGACGGAAACGCTGCAGCGGTGAGCGAAAAGGTGGCCGCTGCGTGGTCTCGGGTGATCCCGACGGTGCCGCTTCAATACGGTTTCGTCAGTGACGCCATCGAGGGCGAATTTGAACGCGAAGAAAGCCAGTCAGCCCTGCTGCGTATTTTCGCGGGACTTGCGATTGTTATCGCCTGTCTTGGTCTATACGGGCTTGCGGCCTTTACAGCGGAACGACGTACGAAGGAGATCGGTATCCGCAAAGTGATGGGGGCAACAGTTGCAGATATTGTGCGGCTGCTTATTTGGCAATTCTCAAAACCTGTTTTGTTGGCAAACCTGATCGCGTGGCCGCTGGCCACCTACGGTATGCTGCGCTGGCTGGAGACGTTTACCTACAGGATCGATGCCTGGCTGCTGATCCCTATTTGTTTGGTGGCGGGCGGCGCGGCGCTGGCGATTGCATGGGCCACCGTTGGCGGCAACGCGGCCAAGGTGGCACGGACTAACCCAATTAAGGCTCTGAGATACGAATGAACGGAAAGAGATCAGACGTCGATTTGGCGAACTGATCCAAACACAAGCACTTGCTACAAATAAAAAATAAAAACAAAAATGCGAGAAAGAATAAGAAGATGTTTAAAAATTACATACAATCGGCGCTGCGAAACATACTGAAAAACAAACTCTATGCTGGGATTAACATCTTTGGCTTAGCCATAGGGCTGGCGATTTTTTTCCTCGGGGGGCTTCTTGCGGATTATGAGTATAACCACGATACAATGTTCGCCAACCACGAGCGGACGTATACAATCGGTTCTTACCTGACGCCGACGAATAGCGTGGGCCTTAAAGAGTTTGATACAGCCTATACGGCCTTTGGCCCGCATCTTGAGGCAAATATTCCAGAGATCGAGGCAATGGCGCGCACTGAACGCGGCAGCTTTTTGCTGACTGTCGGCGATAAGCATTTTTATGATCCTATCAAATTTACGGATAAAGCCTTTCTGAAGATTTTTGATTTCACCTATATCGCTGGTGATGCGGCAGCGCTCGATGATCCAAACGGGGTTATGCTAACGCGCACGATGGCCGAAAAACTGTTTGGCAGCGTTGATGTGATTGGCGAAAATATTGAGCTTAATCACGAGCATTCGTTGCATGTTACTGCCGTAATCGAAGATGTTGCCCAGAACACGCATTTTAACTCCAGTTTTATCGCTCCAGATCCGCTAGGCGCAGTCGCTTCTTTTAAAGCATTCGCGCGGATTACAGGGCAAGATTTCGCTGGCAACTAYAGTAATATTTCCGGCGGCAATAAGATCTACGTGATGCTGAAGGAGCCTATTCCGCTTGCAGACCTTGAGCTTAAACTGAATCGTGTTTTTGAAACCCACGCAACGGAGCAAGTTAAAGAAGGCACTTCTGGGCTTAAGGCACGGCACCTGAAGGATACCAACGCTGCCATATGGGAAATGGTTGGCATACCTGTGATCCAAACAGTAGTGATACTTGGCGCGCTTGTCTTGCTGATTGCTATTGTGAATTACACAAATTTAGCAATGGCGCAGAGCATGAAGCGTACCCGCGAAGTAGGTATTCGTAAAACCCACGGCGCCCAGCGGTCGCAGCTTTTAGCTCAGTTTCTGATGGAGAGCTTTGTCGTAACTGCCTTCGCGGTCTTGCTGTCGGTGGTCTTCCTGGAACTACTCCTGCCGCAGATTAATCTTGCCACAGGCAAAGTGGTACAGGTCAATTATCAGGCGATTATGCCTTGGCTCATCGGCACTACATTGTTGGTAGGACTTCTAGCGGGCCTATACCCTAGTTATTTGATTACGAAGGTAAACCCTATTGATACACTGAATGCCAGTACAGCCAAGGGCGTCGGCGGTAATCTGTTTCAGTCAATTATGGTTGGTTTTCAGTTTACAATCGCGATTCTAGTTCTGGCCTGCACTTTTATAATTTTCTTCCAAAACCAAAAAGTGGCGGAGACTGGCAATGTGTTCCCGAAAGATGAAGTCGTTGCGCTGGARGGTATGGACATTGAGGCCATACGCCAGCGGGAACCAATTTTGCGTGCTGAGCTGCTTAAGTTAGCCGACGTTAAATCGGTTAGTTTCTCCTCGCAGGTGCCGTTCGAGCAAAGCAAYAGCTGGACACAAGTGGTGCGCGAAAAAGGCGATGTGGAAGCTAAGCTTCAGGTCAATTTGCTCAACACAGACCATGATTTCCTAAAAACTTTTGATATGCCGCTYGTTGCAGGCCGTGACTTTGATAGGGCTGTGAGCACTGACGAGCGCACCAATACTGAGGACAGYCGGTCTAGTGTTATCATCAACGAGTTAACGGCCTCGCAGTTGGGCTTTGAAACAGCTGCTGATGCAGTGGGCCAGACGTTCTGGAGTGTTCCCGGCGGTGACGGAGCATCCTTCCAGTTTGATATCATCGGCGTTGTTCTTAGCCAGAATATTTTAGGACTACATAATGATATTAAACCATGGATTTTCTCCATTGACCCCGTGGTGCACCAGTACGGCGCGGTTCGCTTGAAAGCGGGTTTTTCTTCCAATGCCGTGGCGGAGATTGAAGCTGTTTGGAAACGTGTTATTCCAGATTATCCAATTCAGCACCGTTTCCTTGATGGCTTGTTCAACGATGTTTTCCGGGTCTATGAAGGAATTAACACGTCGCTTGCTGTGTTTGCGGGTGTTGCTTTGCTTTTAGCTTTCATTGGCTTGTTCGGTCTGGCGGCCTTCATGGCTGAAAGCCGGACAAAAGAAATTGGTTTGCGCAAGGTGTTAGGCGCAACCACCGATCAGATTGTCAGGCTGCTGATATGGCAATTCTCAAAGCCGGTTATGTGGGCAATCTTGTTTGCCCTGCCGTTGGCATACGGGGCTTCCTATTTCTATCTACAATTTTTTGCGGACAGTATTTCAACGCAAATACCACTGATACTGATAGCAGGCGGCTTGGCTGTGGTTATTGCATGGCTGGTCATTGCSGTGCACGCGGTTGCCGTTGCGCGGTCAAGCCCGGTGCRGGCRCTGCGCTACGAATAACGCTGAAACSAATAGAAWAAYAAAAACAAWCAATAGCGAGGANAGAGAYCAANAATGTTTAAAAATTACCTGCTGACTGCCTTGCGGCATATCATGAAAAACAGGCTTTTTTCGGCCATAAACGTGTTCGGCCTCGCTATTGGAATGATGAGCTGCATCCTCATTTTGCTCTATGTTCAGGATGAAGTTTCTTACGATGATTGGGTGCCTGAAAGTGAGCAGATCGTACGCTTGCATTCCGCTTTCTATCAACCGGGTAGGCCGCCGTTTCTAACTGTCCGCTCTGCGGGCCGCATGATGGAGGCGATTAAAAACTACGCAACCACTGAAGTGGAAGCGGGTGTGCGCCTGCTAGAAGACCCGAACATGACAATCATTAAAGGTGAAACGGCTTTCAGTCAGCGGGCTTTCTATGCAGACCCGTCCTTCTTTGAGGTGTTTGACTTGCCATTCTTACACGGCGACGCGGCAACAGCCTTCCTCAATCCGCTTGATATGGTGATTTCAGAGGACATGGCGATCAAATATTTTGGCCGGACAGACGTGGTGGGCGAAACCATAACTGCCTGCTGTTTCCCGCAGGAGCGCATGGACATCAAAGTATCGGGCGTGATAAAAAACGTACCAGAGTCTTCACACTTTAGCGTCGATATCATCGTGTTGATGGACCCATCCATGTTCGATTTCGCACCCAATCTTTTGAACACCTGGACGAGCGTAAACGTTTATACGTATTTCAAGCTGAATGACGGTATCACTGCCGCTGACCTTAAAGAACGCCTCTATTACTGGCTCGATAATGAAAGCCCGTTTGTTCAGATGTTCAAAGACAACGCAGGCGCTCTAGAAGGCATCACAAAAGTAACCGACGGCATGAAGCCAAATATTATGCCGCTAGAAGACTTGCATTTGTACGCGCGTGGTGACGCCGGAAACATGCCTGACCTGTCAGCGATGGGCGAYATCAACATGATCTACACTTTCACTGCAGTGGCAGGGTTGGTGTTGTTGATTGCMGCGATTAATTTCATGAATTTRTCGACGGCGCGGGCGACCAAACGGTCACGCGAAGTGGCGCTCCGGAAAGTGATGGGCGCTTCCCGCGGGCAGGTCGCCATTCAGTTCCTCGGTGAGGCGCTGGCGGTGGCTGGCCTTGGTCTAATCTTTGCCCTTGTGGGTGTGGAACTGGCGCTACCGTTCTATAACGACGCGCTTGGTCGTTCGCTTGAACTTGATCTGCTAGGTAATGTCCCGCTGATGGCCAGCCTGATCGGCATCGCTGTTGCTGTAGGCCTTATCTCAGGCAGCTATCCAGCGGTGTTCCTATCACGCTTTCTTCCAGCTAAAATTCTGAGAGCGAATACTTCATCGAGCGCTGACGGCGGCGGCACATCCTTCCGCGGCACGCTTGTAATCCTCCAGTTCGCCGTATCAATTGGCCTCGCTGTTTGTACCGCCGTTGTGTACGGGCAAACCATGTACGCGCAGAATCTGGATGTTGGCTACAAATATGACGGCAAGCTGGTGCTTGGCGGTATTGGCGCCGTGGGCACTACTGAGGGTATGGAAACGCTGCGCACGCAGCTTGCGAACCTGCCGGGCGTTAAGAGCGTTGTGCTGTCGTCTGACGTACCGAGCCAGGATTTTGAGAATAATACTGTCTTCAAACAGCAAGGCGCGGACGCGGATCCTGCAGACGGTAACGGTGTGCTGCTGAATTACTATTCCATCGGCTTCGGTTATATGGAGGCGTATGAGATCACGCCACTTGCGGGCCGCAGCTTTAGTCGCGAGTTCGGCACAGACGAAATTGTGCCGATCCCCGACGGCGAAGAGCGCGTGGGCGTGGCGGGTTTGATGATCAACGAAACTGCATTGCGCGATCTTGGGTATGCAACAGCTGAGGACGCTATCGGTAAAACTTTGCAGGCAGATATATTCCGCGCCGGCACTTACGACATGACAATCGTCGGTGTGATCCCGGATATTTATTTCCGCTCGATCAAACACGGCGTACGCGCCAGTGCCTATTTCGTGCATCCGGGCCGTTTCCGGTCAGCCACTATCACTTATTCAGATGCCAACTTAACACCGCTGCAGGCGGGCATTGAAAAGGTGTGGCAAGAGAATGCGCCGCTCACGCCTATCTCAGTACAGTTTCTGTCAGACATGATGGCGGCTCAGTATGCATCTGAAGAAACACAGGCAAAGCTGTTCGCAGCTTTCTCTGGCCTAGCGCTGATCGTTGCTTGCCTCGGGCTCTACGGGCTCGCGTCATTTTCGGCTGAACAGCGTACCAAAGAGATCGGCATCCGCAAGGTGCTGGGTGCTACTGTAGTGGATGTTGTGCGCCTGCTGGTATGGCAATTCTCGCGCCCTGTGCTGATCGCTAATCTGATCGCATGGCCTGTCGCGTGGTACTTGATGTCGGGCTGGCTGGAAGGCTTCCAGTACCGTCTAGAGAGCAGCTTCCTGCTAACGGCGGGTATAACAGTAAGTGTAATCGCGCTTCTTATCGCGTGGATTACGGTGGCGAGCCGGGCTCTACGGGTAGCACAGACAAACCCCATCCATGCACTCAGGTACGAGTAGTCTGTTGAGTAAGCACGAGAACGAATTTGAAGTAGGGAATGGAGCGAACAATGTTAGGTAATTATCTGACAGTAGCCATAAGGCGATTGCTAAGAAATCGGCTCTACACTGTGATCAACGTTGGTGGCCTTGCCATTGGTTTTGCAGCTGTGGCGTTGATCGGTCTCTTTGTTCTTTATGAGCTGAGTTATGACCGGTGGCTGCCTAACGTTGATCAGCTTTACAAAGTTGAGTTCGTCGAGACGGAACCAGGCATTGCTCCTAACCCTTCTGCAGCAAGTTCCGGGTTGCTCGCGGCAGCGCTTAAAAAGGACTATGCGGGTATTGAAGAGGCAACACGCGTGAACGTCAGCCCTTTCACGGTTCAACGGGGCGCACGTCAATTTGCAGAAGAAATCTATTTCGTTGATGCCAGTTTCTTTGATGTATTTGATTTRCCAGTGGTTGCGGGAAACCGCGACGYAGTGCTGGAGACAGGAAGCGGCATAGCGATTTCTGAACGTATTGCGGAAAAATATTTCGGGGACCGTTCACCAATTGGCGAAATTTTGACAATTGGTGGTGTTGAAGATCGAACCGTGGCCGCTGTTTTCAAAAACATACCGGACGCAAGCCATTTTGATATGGATTTTATTACCAGAGTTTCTGCTGATAGGGACGGTTTGCTGTTTTTCCCAGAGAGCTGGGGCGCGGATTTTGTTCATACTTATTTGAAAGTGAAACCCGGCTTTGATGTTTCTGTTATCACCACCGAAGAGCGTGCCTTTGCWGAGCGAAACATAAGTTTGACGTGGACCAAGCTGCCACCCGCAGACCTTCACCACTATAATGCGATCCCTGTCGCGGACATTCACTTRTACTCTGATAAAGACAATCACGAGACAGCAGGTGGCAGTATTGAGACAGYTGTWACATTTGGGGTGATTGCCGCGCTAATTCTCACGCTTGCGGCCATTAATTTCACCAACCTTTCCACCGCACAGGCGCTGAAAAGTGCGCGGGAAGTTGGCCTCAGAAAAGTGGTTGGTGCGACGCGCYCYCAGCTTGTRGGTCAGTTCCTCGGSGAAGCCATGTTAACTACTGTTGTGGCGTTACTAATTGGGATGACACTTGCTGAAATTTTGTTACCGTTTTTCAGTAACTTCTTAGCCAAAGACCTTTCTTTTGCGCAGTTAGTAAATGGCCCAGTGGCCTTTGGTGCCGGGCTCTTGATTTTACTAACGGGCCTTGGTGGAGGGCTATATCCAGCCATCGTGTTGTCTGGCTTCCGGCCATCCGAAATTCTGCGGTCTAGCCAGTCGGGCGGGGACGCCACCCCGTGGTTTCGGAATGCCCTTGTGGTGATACAGTTCGCTGTTTCTATCGCCTTGATAGCAGCAACAGCAATTATATATGTCCAGACAGTGTACGTGCGTAGTGTTGATCTAGGTTTTGATCCTGCTGGCAAAATTGTCATTGCGACTACTGATGACCAGGCAAGAGCAGCGGTGCCAGCCCTGAAGAACGGATTTAGGCAACTTGCAGGCGTAGAAGCTGTTGCCGCAACAAGCAGCGAGTTACCAGGCACGCCGCACGGCCTAAACAGTTTTGTGCCTCCGGGAAAAACCCGCGCTGATGCGCTTAGTATCACGACAATTGGAACGGATGCCGCTTTCTTCTCCTTACTGGGCCAAAAGCCGATTGCGGGACGGTTGTTTAGTGAAAGCCGTGGTGCGGATTATAGCGCCGTACCAGCTGATCAGAGCCGGCCTGCGACACGAGGAGCTTTGCTAAATCAATCTGCTCTTGCGCTATTAGGATTTGAGAACGCAGACGCTGCTGTGGGTGAACGACTAATTATCCCGGGGCAGGATCAGCTTACCGAGGTTACAATCGTTGGTGTTGTGCCTGACCTCCATTTTGGTAGCCTGGAGAAAACTATAGAGCCTGTTGTGTTTTTCGTTTCGGAAGACCCATTAAACTATCTGGTGCTCGATATAGGCTCAAGTCACAAAGCGGCAACACTACTAGACATTCAGAAGGTATGGGACGAGGTTGCGCCGGGTGCCACAATGAAGGCTTGGTTCCTCAGCGATGCTTACAGCACTCTTTATTTGGGTACCGAGCGCCAAGCGACAATTTTTGCCAGCTTTGCTATTTTTGCAGTGTTTGTTGCTTGCCTCGGCCTCTACGGGCTGTCGGCCCTCATGGCGCAGCGCCGCACTCGGGAAATCGGCGTTCGCAAGGTTGTAGGTGCGCGTGTTGTTGATATCGTCTCCCTKCTTACGTGGCAGTTTTCYAAGCTTGTTCTCATTGCAGCACCKATTGGAAYATTACTTGCCGCTCTCGGKATGCAGGAATGGCTGACGMGTTTCGCCTACAGCATATCGCTAGCAGGTCACGCGTGGATATTTGCGGCCTCTGCGCTAGGTGCCTTTATGATTGCCTGGCTAACGGTCGGTGGGCAGGTAACAAAAGTAGCCCGCCTGAAGCCAATAACAGCCTTGCGGCACGAATAAACACAGAAGTTAAGACACTGGAGAAATCGCCATGTTTATGCATTTTTTAAAAACCATTTTTCGGGTAGCCGTGCGCGCACGTCTCCACAGTGCCATCACTGTGCTTGGCTTGGCGCTCGGCTTAACGGTGTGTTTGCTGGCTGTGGTGACGGTTTGGCAAGAAACGCATTATGACCAGCACCACCCYGCTGCAGATAGGCTGTATCTGGTTGAAACTTTGACCACGCCACCGGGGCGTCAGCCGACGCTGCGAAACCTAAGTATGGGACCGATTGCAGAAACGCTGCCTACCCGCGTTGCCGGCATTGAAATGGCAACCCGCGTGTGGCGTCAGTGGGATAGTTACTTTCGCGCKGATAACGTTAGTTTCAGCACGCCAGCCCTGTTTGTTGACCCGACATTTCTTGAAATGTTCCCGCTTGAATTTGTGGAAGGGAGCAAGGAAACAGCCCTTGTTAACGCGACTTCAGTGATTATCAGCGAACGCTGGGCGGAGCTATTTTTCGGGGAAGAAAAGGCCCTTGGCCAGACTATTTCTGCCGGCAAAGAAATTGATTTGACCGTTGCCGGAGTGTTTAAGGACCTGCCTGAAACTACTCATTTTTCCTTCCAAATGATTGCGCCGATGCATGCCAGCTATAAACGAGTTCAGGGCATCAGTTTAGAATCGTGGGAGCAGATGCTGGTTATGACGTATCTGCGGCTGACACCAGACGCAGACCCTGCTGCGATTTCGCTTGCACTGAAGGAACTGGTGAATGACCGRATTGATAACCTGCAAACCGACGTTACTTCAGTTAAGTGGACCATAGCCACAACGTTAATGCCGGTAAAAGATATTCATTTGTTCGGCGGGCCGTACGAATGGCCGTTTAAGCCGAGCGGTGATTTCCAGCAGTTGATTGGTTTAGCAACGATCGGCYTRTTGGTGCTTGTMGTSGCYTGYTTYAACCAYGTGAAYATATCWACCGCACGSGCYATGTTYCGKGCCCGMGAAGTGGCKATGCGCAARGTSGTTGGTGCCAGCCGCCGYCAGTTGATTGTSCARTTTYTRGGGGAAGCMTCSGTATWTTGYATYGCCGCMTGGCTKATYGCGCTKGTRCTGGCMGAAAACCTMCTAAAACCCTTTGCWGAGTTTMTGGGGCAGACRRTMMAGSCAGATGCCTTGTGGCAACCGGGYGTGATTGCWKTGCAGGTGGYKTTGTTTCTGGTGGTGACCATTGCTTCTGGTGTTTACCCCGCCTTCTATCTGTCGCGATTCCGACCCACGGGTGTAATCAACGCCAATGCTGCAAATATTTCAGGCGGCAGGTTCGAACTTAGAACGATTTTGGTGGTATTACAGTTTGCGATTTCCATTGGCTTGGCAATATCAGCSGCGGTGATATACGGCCAAACAAAATATACGATGAATAAAGACTTGGGGTTTGTCGCTGAAAACCTGATCTCATTACCGGGCGTAAGACGCGGCCCGGAAGGCACCATTGCTTTAACGCGCTCCCTTGACGAAGCGATCTCGCGTAAGCCGGGCGTTATCAGTGTGTCCGGCGCTGGATCAATGCCGTTTTGGGATGAGCGCAGCGAGATACGTATCAAACTCGGCGGAGAAGCCGAAGAAAACATGCGGTCGTTTGCTCGGGTGGTTGTTGATATTGATTATTTTAAAACCTATCAGATCGACTTAGTGGCTGGGCGTTTCTTTTCTGAGGAGTACGCGGGTGACAGACTGCAGTGGGATTTGAAGAACCGGGACGCGGGCGTCTTGCCTGTTGTTGTAAACCAAATGGCCGCTCGTCAGCTCGGTTTTTCCAAYGTYGCTGATGCGGTGAACCAAACGGTGGTTGTTGAGACATCTCCSGGCGTACAGAGGTCATCGTTGATCGTAGGCATCGCCAAGAATATTCACTTTAGGTCCCTGAAATCAGCCATCGAGCCGATGGTGTTTTATTCCGACCCGACACGTTTTAACGTGCTGACCGTGCGCATGGACCCGAACCGGATAGAAGAAGCCACCAAGGGCGTTGAAGAAGCGTGGAATGAAGTCCTGCCGGGCCAAAGCTTCAGGGTGCGTTTCGTTGATGAGAATATTCGCAGCCAATATATCGGCGAAGACCGTCAGCTGACTATTATCGGTATATTGGCAGCACTTGCGGTGATTATCGCTACGCTTGGACTTTACGGTCTGTCATCCTTTGCYATTGAACGCCGCATTCGAGAGATCGGTATACGAAAAGTGCTCGGYGCCAAAGTGGGTGACATCATCCGGYTGATGGTGTGGCAGTTCTCCAAGCCCGTAATGGTGGCTAATMTTATAGCGTGGCCTGCAGCTTGGTATCTAAACGGCGAATGGCTAGCGAGCTTCGCCTACAGAATTGACCTTACCATTGTCCCCTTTGTCTTATCGGGAGGGCTRGCGCTTGCGGTTGCGTGTTTGATTGTAGGCTTGCTTGCTTACAAAACGGCACAAGCGAACCCAATTAAAGCCCTTAGAACTGAATGATTAGAGAACTCGCATGATGTGAGTGCCGGTTGGTGCTCAGATCGCACACCTAGGGAGGCCTTCGGGTCTCCCTTTTTTTTATCAACAATATAATTAAAATTTTCGATGTAACTGAAAGTATAGACTAAGACAAGGTGCTGTCGCGTCAGCGTTTTTAACTAATAGAATCAGTGATTGAGTGGGTAAACCGAAAACGCAGCCGCGATGGCGGTCGAAAAGGTTGAGGAAATGTTGCCCTCTGCGCAGGGAGAGCCAGAGTTTGCGCAGAAGGCGCTGAAGCAAATGGTGTCTGCTCGGGCCGACTGAAGGCCAGGTATTGTTAAGCCATCCCGAGGCCTTTTTGAAGTTGGGTGTGAAAAACTAAAGTAAATCAAAGGATTGGAGGGAGATACTGTAGAGAGCGGCTCGGCTAGAAATTCCACTGACGTGGCCGCGTTGTCACCGTATTGGTGCTGGCGGTGCCCAGAGAGGCTACCCGCTGGTGGAAGACTGGTTTATGTGGCGTATTGGCTCTCTGCCATTTGGCGGAAAGGATAGTTCCGGCAATGATTGCCTGGTCCCACGACAAATGGCTTGTGTTCGCCTTCATTTCTAACGGCCGGAATGAGCTTGGCAATCATTCTGTTCAGTCAGTATTGGCAAGCGCGACTATAAAAACTGCGTATTTCGCCTGCCGAAGTTTGTCCTGGTCTACGCTATTAGGTTGCTGAAAAATGGCTTGATATGTGTTGCTGTCCCATCATAATATGAGAGGCTGACGTGGACGTGGTGCACCGCTTTTTGGTAAAGGGGTTAATGATCGCTGGGCGAAAAGAATCCATTGGAATCAAATTGATTCGCCTTAATTTTGTCACTCGGCCACTAAGGATGATGAAACTCCCTACGCATTTCAGGAAAAACTCTATGCTGAATTCTATGGGGCGAGGTGCTGGAAATGCCCGCAATCAGAACTCGCTCTTAGGGTTGGTGTGGGGACTACGATGTGGATGGCAGCCCGCATGCGGTAGCAGTAATGCCCCGCGGGAACCGGTGATGAGCAGCGGTTTTGGCTGCGAACTTGCATAGTATTGCTGGAGATGTGTGGGGCAGTGTTACCAAGAAAAGGTTGATGCTGCATAAGAATTGTTAGTATAAGTTTGCACTTAGCGTAGCTGTTTGTAAGTTTAGTTAAATAAAGATCCAGCTATTAGGTAAAATTTTACTGTTTTGTTGAATAAATAGTAAGTGACGGGTGCCAAACTTTGCGAATCGAAGATAAAATTTTTGTGAGCATCGGATTGGAGCATAGTGATGAGTAAATTAAATACCGTCGACGTCGTCAATGCTGCCACACTTGAAAAAGTGGTGCTTACGCAGCGCGTGGCTGGATTCCTAAAAGATACACAAGTTGAAGAAAAGCGAGCAGCAATCGAAAATGTTGCACGCATGCTGGCACAGGATATTTCTGTACAGGTACGTGAAGCGTTGGCCTTTGAGCTGCGAACATGTACGAGCTTGCCGCATGATCTGGCAGCGAAAATTGCATCTGACGTGGAGAGCGTGGCCTGCCCCTTTCTGGCGACAACAGAGGCCTTCACGGACATACAGCTAGCAGGTTTGGTGCCGCATCTGGAAGAATACGCACATGTAACGTTGGCGCGGCGTAACGACATTGGCCCGCAAACCTGTATGGCGATTGTCTCAGTTGGTTCAGATAAAAGCGTAAGCTTTATTGTGCGCAATGATAAAATCACGCTGCACAACAAAGCCAGTTCGACCGTTGCTAACCGTTTTGGGTCCAGTAAAACCATGATGGAATTGTTGGCCCAGCGCAGTGACTTGCCGCTTTCAGTTGTTGAAATGATCATTGATAAAGTGTCAGACGATTGCCGCAGGGTTTTGGCACAAACATACGGCGTAGAGGCGCCGATTGCCGAAGACGTCGTTCAGAAAAGTCGGAACGAAGCGATTTGGCGGCAGATTGAAAAGGCCAGCCCAGAACAAATTCATGCCTATGTTATAGATCTTAGGAAAGGCTCGCGGCTCACGACTGATTTGATCATTGAGCTTGCGGGCAGAGGGTGCTTGAGCTTCCTCGAAAGTGCGTTGGCACTGGATGCTGGCTTAACGCTTGGTGCGGTGCGGCAGGCGCTTTACGGTGATGATATGCAAGCTTTTGTTGGCATGATGAAAGAGGCTGGCGTGTGCAAAGCGATTGCACAGGAATATTATCAGATAGTATCTGCGGACCCCAGGACACTGAGCTAATCGTTGGTATTAGCCTGCCGGTAGTGCCAGTAGATTAGAAGCGTTTTGAAAGTGCAGAAGCGGGTTGAGAGCGAGGCCTAAGCCTCGCGCTCACGTCATTAATTTTCCAATTTCATTAGAGCTTGCTACCGACAATCGGCAGGTCTTTACGGTTTCTGAACGCGATGAAAGCCGCGAGCAACCATACCAGAATTGCGGTGTAAAATAGGGTGCTGTCTTCCATCTGCACGCCGTCTTCCATATAACGCACTGTTACACCAAGCGGCGAGAACAGATGAAACATAATGGCGCCGCTCATGGTGCCAACGGCGATCAAGCCGCCCAAGGCGCGCGTAACCGGCTTTGGAACAAGCAGAAGCAAACACACTATGAGCTCCGCGCTGCCGATGATATAGCCGCCCAGTGTTCTAAAGAACTCTAGGCCAAGAAAAACGCCCACAACGTCAAAAATATGATCCGTGATTGGCGCGCCAGTGAATTTGTACGGCAAACTGCCGCCCAGTATGATGATGATAATGATCACCGGTATCCACTCGAAGTGCTTTTTCAGTAAGTCCATTGGTGCCTCCCTAAAGGTTTGCTCACGCGTTGGCTCAGTGCGTAGATGGGTAGAATTTTGTGAGCGCTTTTTCGCCCCACCACGCTTTAATTAATGTCGGAATAGACGTGGGTTTAAATCCACGTTTCCTGTTTGTCCTGCCGATGGTGTAGATATGCGCATATTGCGCCATCAGAGTTTTGTAGGCTTGCCACAAAGTAGTGCGCGAATCCCATATATGGGTTGCTTCACCGCCAGCGCCGTTTACCTCGATGATTTTGAAGCCTTCGCCGCGCTGGAACGCTTCGAAATCTCCGTAGCGCACGTCAAAGCGGCCGACGTAAAATTCGCCCATTGATTTGGCGAGCTTATCGAATGCCTCGACCATGCCGTCCGTGATTTGGTCGTTGCCGTTCCGAAAGATGGTGCCGCGGCAGTGATTGCCTGCAAAAGCGAGCCGAACACTGTCGCCAACCGCGATGATGTTGTCCAGCTGGTCTTTAAGCCTGTCGAAATACAGGTGAGCGAGTTTGCCAGCGCGCGTGTCCGCCCCAATAAGTTCGCGAAGAGTACGTTTGCCGTCGCCGTGCACACGCGGGAAATATTTCAGCGTTAAACTGATGATGCGGCCTTTTTCTTCGCCAGGATGACGCACATAGAAAACGCCTGCTTCGCCTTCTTCATTGATCAGATCTTGCAGCATGAAGTTTGCGCCTGCAGGAAAGCTCTGGATATAGCCTTTCAGCTCCGCCTCATCTTTCACGACTTGAACGCCAGCGCCGCGCATGCCGATATCTGGCTTGGCGACCATGGGCATCACCAGGCCTTCTTCCTTGATCAACGCGTTCGCTTCGCGCAAGCTTTTATCAACGCCGCCCTCACCGCCCCAACGGATKGTTCTGAYATAAGGYGAAATCCAGTCGCGGGCCGCGCCYTTCATYTCRTTGAGAACCGTAAATTTGCTTTCGCCGACAAGCCCGGAATAGGGCAGGCACGGATTGCTGTTTGTCGGTAGAGTGATGCCGAAATTCTTTAGGGACAGCCACGCGCAGTAAAGCGCAATAGGCGCGTAAAACAAATGTGTAGGCGCAAATTCAAACCACGAGGTCTCTGCCGCACTAGCGTCAAGCGCAGGCATGCCAGCGTGGGGGGCGTCAGTGCGAGGCATTGGAAGTGTGTTCTTATTCATCGCTCTATTTTGCCTTGGTATCATTGTAGGGGTGTTTAGGGGCTGYCTCTTTAATCTCTTCGCCGGTCGCCGGGTCCACCGCATGCTCAATGTCAGGCGCAAGGCCCGATTTTTTCAAGAAATGCCGGAAGATAAGAACAATGGTGAAGGTTATGGCGATTGCCGCAACCGCGCCAACCCAGCTGCCGTATTCTGATAGGGCTTGTTGGATTTCGCTGRTAAACAGCACCATCGCAGTAACCCATATGGCAGATGCGACAGTCATTACGATAACGAATCGAGCCAGGGATAGCTTAAGGAAACCAAATGTCACATAGGTGACAAGGCGCGCGCCAGGGGTGAAGCGCGAAAAGAATAGCACCATGCTTTCCTTGCCTTGAAGCCATCGCCTCAGGGGCCGGGATTTCCGCACCGGCAAAYGTTTGCGGAGGAACTTATTAGACCGTGCCCAGGACCCGGCTGCGTACAGSCCCACATCACCAGCGGTTATGCCGATTGCGAGCGCCAAAATGGTGAAAAGCGGTGACGCCAACCCTGCGCCTACAAGCAAACTGCCAGCCACCAGCGCACCGTCTTCTGTGACGAACGTAGCAATGGCCAGCGCAATGCCCAGCGTTAGGGGGTCGCCGGCGCTCTGCTGCAGCCATGCAAATAGGGTGTCGGCTGAAAAGTCCATACTGTTTATACTCATGCGCCTATAGTGGCTGGGCGTCGTTTGTACCGCGATTTTGGCATTCAATACTCGAAAAAGGCATCAAATGTTACATTCGTTGCCCATTTCGGTGACAAGTAAAAGGAAAAACCATTCCAAGGACTTGTCAACACCATGGTCGTAGCAATAGTGTGCCTCGGAATATAATCACTTTTTGCTCATACAGAAGGTGTCACACACGCTTGTGAGCTAAAAGTGTAGTTGTGAAGTCGTTTTTTTTGATGCGGGGATAGTTTGTCATGCCAATTGGCGTTTTGATTTTATGCACGGGAAACTCGGCGCGCTCGGTGATGGTAGAGGCCATTTTGAACCGGCGGGGCAAAGGCCGATTTAGGGCATATAGTGCTGGCAGTAAACCTGTGGGAGTGGTTAACCCTATAGGTGTTAAGTTACTGAAATTCAAAGGCTATGACACCTCTGGCTTTAGGTCAAAAAGCTGGGATGAGTTCTCGGGCGCTGGTGCGCCTGATGTTCAGATCGTCATTACCGTGTGCTCGAACGCGGCAGGTGAGACTTGCCCCATTTGGCCAGGCGCGCCGGTGCAGGTTCACTGGGGTTTTCCCGATCCTGCGGCGATGACGGGTTCCGAAGAGAATAAACTGGCTGCTTTCAGTGAGATATATGACGCGATTGATGCCTATATTACTGATCTGCTGGCGCTCCCCGTGGAGGCAAAGTCCGCCCCTGACCTTAAAGCAGCCTTGCAGAATATTGCAATCCAGCACGCGGGGGAGCTTCTATGAAGAAGAAACTTACAGCAGAGTTTATTGGCACGTTAATGCTGCTCGCCACTGTTGTGGGTTCCGGCATTATGGGCGAAACGCTCGCGAACGGTAATGACGCGATAACGCTGTGGGGCAATACTGCAGCGACAGGCGCCATCCTTTTTGTTTTGATAACTGTCTTTGGGCCCTATTCTGGCGCGCATTTTAACCCCGCCGTGACGCTGGTGTTTTTAGCAAAAGGCGATATTGGTCGCAAACAAGCTGCTGCCTATCTGGTGGTTCAGATTCTAGGCGCAGTTGCTGGCGTATTTCTGGCGCACTTGATGTTTGACACGTCAATCGTACAGAGCTCCACCCACGCCCGTACGGGCACGGGGCAATGGGTATCGGAGGGGGTTGCCACCTTTGGGCTGCTGTTGACGATCCTTGGTTGCCTGAAGCACAAACCAGCGGCGATCCCTGCGGCGGTTGGGCTTTATATTACGGCAGGCTATTGGTTTACGGCGTCGACCAGCTTTGCAAACCCCGCCGTTACCATTGCACGCTCTTTTACCGATACATTCTCAGGCATTGCGCCAGCGGATGTGCTCGGCTTCATTGCGCTACAGCTCGTGGGCGCGTTCCTGGCGTTCGCGCTGTTTCAGTTTATGGGTGACCCTGAGGAGGAGTGATGGTTCAGCGCGGCGTATTCTCTGCCAGCAGCTCCAGAACTTTGGTTTCTGCGGTTTTWCTGTCTGCCTTTAACAGTTTAATGAACGGTGCAGGGGCGTTGGATTGTGCGTCGTACTTGCCGCTCCACGCCGTGATTTCCAGCATGATAGGCAGCAGGTCTATCCCTTTTTGCGTAAGCGTATAAATTTGTCGGGACCCGTTATTTTGGTCTACCTTCTTGCTGACAATCTCAAACTCTTCTAATCGCTTGAGCCGCACCGCAAGCATGTTCGTGGCGATTTTTTCGTCCGACTTCAGGAAGTCGCCATAGGTATTTTTGCCCTTGAACATCAAGTCCCGGATGATCAGCAACGTCCATTTATCGCCAAACATTTCAAGCACATAGTTGATCGGGCAGTTTGATCTGCAATTTTCAGAGGTATGTTCCATAGGTTCWAAATACGCATACGACTTGCAAAACGCAAGTGGATAGCGTAAACAACTTTCATAATGCAAGTGGTTTACGCTAGGAGACACCAAAATGTTCAAACAAAAACCTATATTGCTCAGCCTGTTAATCAACGGTGCTCTATTTCTGAGCTTTGCCTATTGGTATGATTGGAGTGCCAGCAAATTGTCACCTGCAGAGGTTTCCGCTTATATGGAGAKGATTGAGCAGCACCCGCAGGTGTTCCCCAGGCCGGGTTCCATAGCCGAGCTGCGGGAGTTCCTGCTAGAGGATGACGGGCAGGCCTTTTATACGGTAAATCTCTACAAATATTTTGACAAGGCGCGCTACGGCAACGGTGCGTCATCTCTTACAGGCCGTGAGGCGTTTGATAAGTTCGCGGCCATCATGATACCGCTGCAGCTTGCCCGTGGCTCCCACCCTATATTGGGTACACGCTGGATGAGCGAAAATAGTAGCGGTTGGGATAGGCTGGTTATTGTGCGCTACCGCAGCCGCCGTGATATCGCTGATATGTTTGCAAGTGGTGGGTTCGTCGAAGCGTCCCTCCACAAATGGGCAGCGCTTGAGAAATACGATAGGCATCTTGCGCAGGGCCTACAGATACCGGCGATGCTTTTACCAGTGTTTCTGATGTTGCTGGCAAATGTAGCACTGGTAGCTGCCTTCTTGAGGCGGCGCACTAAACGGGAAACGCAGCCAGCATAAGGCCAGCTGCGCGCACTATATTCTAAAGCTTGTCGATCAGCTGGTTTAGCGCTCGCAGGCAGCTTTCTGCCAGGTGGCGACTGCGGTCTGGGCTCCAGCCGAAATCAGGATCCGGCATGTCGGCGTTATCCTTGAAGGGCATTTCCAGTGTCATCGCCAAGCAGCCATGCGTTTCGGCAATATAGTCGGTGCACTTTTTAAGGTCCGAGGAATTTGGCTCGTCTGCCGGATATCCGTGCTTGCGCTGAAAGTCTGGCGATACTTGGCAAAGAATTGTCTGATATTCATCTAGCAGGGCCAGTTGTTTTTTCGTGACCGAAGGCACGCCTTCAAAGCCGGCGATAAAATTATACGGCAGGTCTTCGTCGCCGTGCACGTCCATGTGGAAATCGACGCCGACCTCTGCCATCTTTTCCCGTACCAGATAGACCTCAGGGCTGCGCTCCATCGTCGCGCCGACCCATTCGCGGTTAAGGTTGGCACCGGCCGCATTGGTGCGCAGGTGGCCACGCCTGGAGCCGTCAGGGTTCATATTGGGCACAATATAGAAGTGCGCTTTRTCWARKAGRCTGCGTGTGACCGGGTTATCGAGATCAAGTAGCATATCAAGCGCGCCCTCCATCCACCATTCAGCCATGGTTTCGCCAGGGTGCTGACGTGCACCGAGCCAGATCTTCTTACGACCTTCAGGGCCAAAGCCTATCTCCACCAGATCCATATCCTGGCCATCGAGCGTATGGCCAAGCACACTTGTTTTCACAAGYGGAGACTCGGCCACTTCGGCAATCGTGTCGGCATGGCGTTCCATCGAGTAAGGCGCGAAATAGGCGAAATACAGGCTGTCTTGCTCGGGTGTTATCGCCCAGCTGAGYGACTTGCCGTCATARGACGTWTCRACCCGGAACCAGTTCTCGCGGTCGTAAGATGCGCARACCCGGTAATTCTCCCAGCCGCCTGCRTAGGCAGCGTCGCCGGCATTCTCAATTGTAAAGCCGCAGGCGCTGTCCAACACGCCAGAAGCGCGGAAATGGAACCACTGAAAGAAGTCGGATTTGTTATCCTTATTGATCGCAAGGCGAACGTTTGATGCTTCGCTGGCATCCAAAACGTTAATATTGCCGCTATCAAAGGCGCTGGTGATGATCATTTATGTCCCTTTAGGCTTTAAAAGTCGCTGTTTTTCAAATTTGTACAGTGCCCGTTGCTGTTTGGCCAATGGCTTTTCACCTGCAAGCTCAAGGCACTAGCCGCAAAGCCCTTCTTACTATAGGTTTTGGTCAATATTGCTGCCCTTTAAAACCTATGACAAAAGCTTAGGAATTTGGTAAGGTTTGCTTACTGACGCGTAGGCGTGAGCGGACTACTCCGGCTTACTAACTGGAGATTATAGGGCGTCCCGCAGGGCATGGGGGGCGCCCTTAGTCATGTCTAGGTTTTGCTCAGCAAGCCCGCGAAACCGAGCCCCGCGCATATTCCGATTTTAGAATCGTTTCCAGTGATAATGCATCAGTGCGTGTTGCTGAAGCCTTTCGCGCTAATTTTTATGAGATTTTCAGGCTGCGAAGCCCCTGGGAAAACTGCCTATAGGTGGCTGAATACTGGTGTTTTTTTGGTAATTGGGGCTGCAAAGATATAGAAAGTGTTTTAAGCCTCAGCTTGCTATTGACAGATTGCATGCTCGTTCGTATGTTCCGCGCCGAATGAATATCAGGGGCAACAAAGCTGCTGCCCCCGCCGTTCCGCCCTAAATACTGGCGAAAACGGTGTTACAATAAACTGTTTGTTGGGAAGACGAGCCATGAAAGTTCGCAATAGCCTTAAGTCTTTGAAGAACCGTCACCGGGATTGCCGCGTGATCCGTCGCAAAGGCCGTACGTACGTAATTAATAAAACGCAGCGTCGCTTTAAAGCTCGCCAAGGCTAAACTTCTTTAGCACCGTTTTACGGGAATTTGACCGCGCACTCTTCACCGAGTAGCGCGGTTTTCTTGTTTTGTGCGGTGCAAGTATCTGTGTTGTCCGGTTGTTCGTGCGCCTTGACTAACCGCTCCGTTCTCTTCAATTGTTTGTGGGTATTGATTTAAGGGAGGCGTACGTGGGCAAAAAAGCAATCATCATTGGGGCGACATCGGGCATCGGGCGGGCTCTGGCGGAACAAATGTCCGCTGATGGCTACACGCTCGGCATTACGGGCCGCAGAGTTGCCTTGCTGGATGAGATTAAGGGCACCCTCCCTAGCGAGACATTTATCCAGCAGATGGATGTTACTGACACAGAAGCTGCAGCAGCTGGGTTCGCATCGCTCGTTAAAGAAATGGGCCCTGTTGATCTGGTGATCATTAGCGCGGGCATAGGCCACCCAAACCCTGGCCTCGACGCAGCGCTGGAACTTGAGACCATTGAAACCAATGTCAGCGGCTTTGTGGTGATTGCAGGTGTTGCCTTTAACCACTTCAAAGAACACGGCAAAGGACACATCGTAGGCATCTCTTCCATCGCCGCGTTGCGCGGTGGTTCCATCGCGCCTGCGTACGGGGCGTCAAAAGCCTTTGTATCCAACTATATGGAAGCGCTGCGGATCAGGGCCGTAAAAAAGAAGCTTAATATAACGGTCACAGATGTGCTGCCAGGTTTCGTCGATACCTCGATGGCAAAAGGGAACGGGATGTTCTGGGTCGCGCCGGTTGAGAAAGCCGCTGCGCAAATCATCACCGCTATCCGCGCGAAAAAATCCCGTGTGTATATCACCAAGCGCTGGCGTCTGATTGCATGGGTGCTTCGTATCCTGCCAGAGTGGCTCTACGCCAAGAGTTAGCGTGAAGGGCACCCAGTAGCGAATATGTGATTGTTACTTTCGAACACCGCCCCCATATTAAGCCAAAGCAGTTTTCATTTTTAAACGCACAGATATTCAGGATCATATTTTATGGCACAGGAACTTTCCGATTACACTCCAGCAGATGTTTGGCAGTGGGATAAAGAGAGCGGTGGGCGCTTTGCTTCCATTAACCGTCCGGTCTCAGGCGCGACCAGCGAGAAGGAGCTGCCTGTAGGCAAGCACCCTTTCCAGCTCCATTCCTTGGCCACTCCAAACGGTGTGAAGGTTACAGTGATGCTGGAAGAACTGCTGGCGGCGGGTCACACCGGCGCTGAGTATGATGCCTGGCTGATCAATATTTCCGAGGGAGCGCAGTTTACGTCCGGCTTTGTTGGTATTAACCCCAACTCGAAAATTCCGGCGCTGATCGATACCACCACAGCCCCCGCGACCCGCGTTTTTGAAAGCGGCTCGATCCTGATGTATCTGGCTGAAAAATTTGACGCCTTCATCCCGAGCGACCCACGCGCCCGCACTGAGTGCATCAGTTGGCTGATGTGGCAGATGGGCAGCGCGCCGTACTTGGGTGGTGGCTTTGGCCATTTTTATGCCTATGCACCGATGAAGATCGAATATCCTATCGACCGGTTCGCTATGGAAGTGAAGCGCCAGCTTCATGTGCTTGATACGCATTTAGCCGAGAATGCCTATATGGCGGGCGACGAATATTCCATCGCTGACATGGCCATTTGGGCTTGGTACGGCATTTTGGTGCAGGGCAAGCTATATGATGCAGAGAAGTTCCTTGCGGTGCACGAGTATAAAAACGTGCTTCGTTGGGCCAATGAGATCGCAGAACGCCCTGCCGTGAAACGCGGACGCAYGGTAAACCGTGCATGGGGCGAGGAAAGCGAGCAAATGCACGAGCGCCATGATGCATCAGATTTTGATAAGCTGCTGGCTGCAGAGTAGCCTAGGCCCCTTTAACAGCCGAACAAAGCCGCATAGCAAAAAACGCCGTGCGGCTTTGTTCGTTCCGGCGCATAAAAAATTACTCCGCCCGCTCAACACGCGCCGCAAAACAGCCCGGCCTCGCATAGTGGACGTGTACGTAGGACACTTTTGGGTCTTGCATAAAGTCGGTTATCAAGCCTTCGACATTCTCGCCTTCAATAACATCTGCATTCACCATCATATCGTCTTTACCAAAAGCTCGAACCGATAGAAGCCGGATTTTGAGCGATGGCGGAATTTCGTTGGTGAAACTGTTGGTAACTGATCCTTCAGACACATAAATAGCATGCGAAGAACTGTACGGTGTTTCAACTGGCAAGTGGTGGTGGTTCAGCAAAATCATCCGCTCACCCGCTGGGGCATCGTTCAGGCTTACTCTGCAAGGAAGCCCTGGCACGCTATCATCAGCGGTATGAATGCAAATACTGTTTGCTGCCAGTTCTTCGGCAGACATCGCGAAATAGCGGCGAAACTGATCAGCCTCAAGGCCTTTAATTTGGTAGGTCATCATGCTCTCCTATCTGGTTTAGGAGAGTTTTAAGGGCTTGGGCGGAACAGCGCTTCCCGCTTCTTGCTGTTGAATTTTTATAAACTGTTTTTCTACACGTTAGATAACGGCCCGTTAAGGGTGTTGGTGTAATTTGACCTGTGGCTTGACTGCTATATCTGCCAAAGATTATGCCGCTAACTGAGCTGTATAATATCTTGAAAGTGGACAGGGAATACCGGAAATGAGCGATGCTGAACTCTATAGTTCAAGGGCTGCCAAACTTCGAAAGAAGATTATTAAAGGCAGTAAYCTACACTGGGTACATTGGACTGTAATTGCGTTTTCGCTYATTCTAACAATCGGTGCATGGTATATTTCGTCGGAACAAATAAACCAAAAAAACCAACAAAAGTTTGAGCGTTATGCCGACCAGTCTATTGAACTGGTGAAGGAACGTATGCGGCTGTATGAAAATGCCCTTTGGGGCGGGGTCGCCTATATTGATTCGAACCAATWGGATATCTCTTACYGAAGCTGGCTAACATATGCGGAAAGCTTGCGTATTGATGTGGCGTATCCRGGCATAAACGGAATCGGTGTGATCTATAATATTCAGCCTGATGAAATGCAGGCTTACCTTGCAAAGGAACGCCTTGTTAGGCCCGACTATGCCCTGCACCCGGCTCATGATGAGCAAGAATATTGGCCAATAACCTATATTGAGCCAAAGGCCCCCAATTTGAAAGCCATTGGGCTGGATATGGCATTTGAGACTAACCGTTATGCGTCCATCAAAAAGGCGCGCGATAGTGGCAAGGCACAGGTAACCGGGCCAATTACGCTGGTACAAGATGCTAAAAAGACCCCAGGTTTTCTGTTTTATGCTCCTTTCTATAAACCCAGTAAAAAGCCAACCAGTGTTTCGGAACGCAGAGACCATATTGTGGGCGTCACCTATGCCCCTTTCATTATGAGTAAATTGATGCGGGGCACATTGGCCAGTGAGAACCGGCAGGTACGAATCAAAATCTCGGACGCAAGTACGCTACTTTACGACGATGCCGAAATGCTGGATGCTTCTAAAAAAGAAAATGCCGTCGATGCGGAACCTCTTTTCACCAAAAAAGTGGCCGTGCCAATGTACGGCAGAACATGGTCGTTTGAAATTGCATCCGACCTTGGTTTTAGAGAAGCCTCTGCCAGCAGCCAACCTTATTGGATACTGGTGGGTGGCCTTTTGATCGATAGCATGCTTCTGCTTATTTTTATCACACTCACGCGGGCTAACCGGAACGCCATTAGTTACGCTGACGGTGTAACAAAGGAATTAAAAGAAAACGCTGCTCGGCTGGAGAAATCGAATAAAGATCTGGAGCAATTTTCTACAATTGCATCGCATGATTTGAAAGCGCCGCTTCATTCTATCATCCAAGTCGTCGGTTGGATTCAGGGTGACTGCAACGATCTGATTTCCAAAGAATCGCGAGAGCACCTGGTCGTGGTGCGAAGTCGGTGTAACCGGCTTATGCAGCTTCTCAAAGACTTGATGGAATATTCGCGCGCTGGGAAATTGGATGAAGAAGTTTATGAACTAGATTTATATGAGGTCGTTCAGGACACATTGTCCCTGCAAAGTGTCGGTACGAATTTCTCAGCAGTGGCTCCAAAGGTGACGTTGAATTTGCCGCGGAGGCCCTTTGAAATTGTTCTGCGAAACTTGGTATCCAATTCAATTAAGCATCACCATAAACAAACGGGCAAAATCACTGTTAGCTATGAACGGTTGCCTGAGGCCCACAAAATAGATGTTGTGGACGATGGTCCTGGCATTCCGGATGACATGCACAAAAAAGCACTTGAAATGTTTGAGACACTGTTGCCGCGCGACCGCGTTGAAGGAAGCGGCATGGGATTAGCGCTGGTGAAGAAAATCGTTGAAAACTACGGTGGGGGATTGACGCTGGAGCAAGGGCGTAATCAGGGCACCTGTGTCAGTATTATCTGGCCTTTTTGCGAGGAATCGGCCCCAATAACGCACGGATAACGAGGCAAAAGGTAAATCACGGGTTTAGCCAAATTAATTGTGGCTCAGTAGTAATCCATGTCCCCCTGAAGATTAGGCGTTAGTCTCTTTTTGCCCGTATGATTGTTTGCTTTGCGTCCCTAGTCTTCAAAGCCTTTTGCCTTCAGGTGCAGCGGTGCCTTTGGCGTGAAGGGGCGCAGTAGGAACCCCTCTTTTTGCAGATCATGGTACGCTTGCCTGACTGTRTCCCTGATGCCTATGTCAACACGGACGCTGGCGACTAGATAGAGCGTGGTATTGCCGCGCAGCTGAAAGCGCGGCGCAAAACCGTGGGTGCCGAACGGCGCACTTTTAACGGCAAGCACTGTATAGGCTGCAAAATCAGCACGCCCWGACATCATGATTTTGAAAGTCTCGAGCGTTTGCCCTGTTGAAGTGATCTGCAAAAGGCTGCTTTYAGGGAAACCAAAATTRATTAGAAATTTGCACGCACTGCCGTCAGAAGCGCACACGGCCGTAAATTCGCCAGCGCGTATCGCCTGYAAAGTTACGGTGCGTGTGTCATCTATGCGGCCGTACAGATAGGACGATTCCGCCACCAAGGGCACGATCCAGTCAAAAAGGGGTGTGCGCTCTGGGGACTTCACCACGGAAAAAAGCAAGGCGTTTGGCTCCATCTCAGCATTGCGTTTTGCCCGGGCCCATGGTTGCACCTTTATTGTGTAGTTTAAACCGGTTCTATCCATGATCATGCGAACCTGGCGCGTCGAAATGCCAACCACTTTTCCAGCTTTACTCAGATAATTATAGGGAGGCAGGTTTTCAGTRTAGACGGTGACAWGGTCGTCACCGAAGGCCCGGGAATGCGGACTGAAAATTAGCAATACTGAAAGAAACAAACATACACAGCGCGCCATGGCGGAGAGTGTAATTGATTGAGGCTAACGGTTAGTGAAGAGCCGGGCAATTTTCTGCGAAAAAATGTAGTTTTGAGCCGCTCGGCCCAAGGCATGCTTGGCCTAAATTGATAGAAACCAAAGGCATTTCCTAATTGGGGGCTGCTAAAGGCGCAGGATTTTCTGGTGGACTTTTCAAGGTCGGGGGCGCGGTCGGCGTGAAGGGGTGCAGCAGAAAGCCCTCTTTTTGCAAATCCTGATACGCCTGCCGGATTTTGTCTCGTAACCCTAAATCAACATGTAGGCCCGCGGTCAGATACAGCGTCGTCAGGGTGGGCAGCTGGTACCGCGCTTCGAAGCCACTAGTTCCGAAGGGTGCGCTTTTGACCGCAGCGAAGGTGTAGGCTGCAAAATCTGCGCGCCCTGACATCATTAGTTTAAAGGTCTCCAGCGTTTGCCCAGTGGAGGTTATTTTTAGCAAGCTGCCTTCCGGGAATCCGATGTTRGTTAGAAAGCTGCAGGTACGGCCATCAGCGGCGCACACGGCCGTAAACTTCCCTGCCCGGATTGTTTCCGCGTTCACAACGCGCGGGTCATCGCTGCGGCCAAAAAGATAGGAGGGCTCTGCCACCAAGGGCACGATCCAGTCAAAAAGTGGCGTGCGTGCATCAGATTTCACCATGGAATAAAGCAGCGTATTTGGCTCGGTCTCAGCATTCCGCTGCGCCCGCGCCCACGGCTGCACTTTTATGACATAGCTCAGCCCCGCTTTTTCCATGATCATGCGAACTTGGCGTGTCGAAACGCCGACAACTTTCCCTGTTTTATCAGGGTAGTTATAAGGCGGCAGGTTTTCAGTATAAATGACAACAGGCACGGCGTCAGTTGCCCAGGTTTGTGGGCTGACAATCATTAAAAACAAAATGAAAACAAATACACACCGGTTCATGGCGGCGAGTGTATCGGGTTAGCGCTAATAGTTAATGAAGAACGGAGGTGTTTATTAGTTAGGCTACTCAATGCTGCAAACACCAATTATTTGAGCCAAATTATTTGAGCTTCATCGACGCCAGGAAACTCTGTTCGCAATGCGCGGTATTTGTCTTCTGCTTTTCGCAGTTCATCGAAAAACGAAGCTATTTCGACCTCATAGCAAAAGAGCCTCCCATCTTTTGATCCAGAAATCTCATGCCGCGAATCTACTTTTCCAATATGAATGACGGGAAGGTCTTGGCCCCGGAAACCATACCACATTTCATGCGTTTCCAGATATTCTAGTAACTTTTCGAGTCGCCCTTACACTTCGACATCGCTTTCACTCTCGTCCTCGAATGCGTTATCATAACACTGGTTAATCGCTTCAGATAATGACTGGTGATTGGCTCGAGGTATTGGTAAGTCGTCACTCAGAATGGCGCGTTCATTCTTAAGAAAATGGCTGATGTTGGCCATGCTTTCAATAACAGGCTGCATGAGCTTAAGCTTTTTGCCCGTTTCCTGTTCAACAATGTTCAGTTGAAAATACGCAAGATTTTCTGCGTAAGTGAGAYCGTCTCCAACTTTAATTTCTATTTCGAATTTGTACATATCCCTGCCTTGGCACTGGTACTCGTTTGTAATGACTTTTAAGCCGCATGTTCCAGGTAAGTATTAGCTTATGTCATTCTGAAAGGGATGAACTAGAGTGGTATAACTTTTCGTGCCTAGAGTACTTATCGCCATTCTCCGACACTTGTAATTGATAGTCGCTCCAATTGGGGTGGTCCACCTCCATGCATATAGCTTTGCGGGTAGCTAAACTCCCAAAACATGTTTTCTTTGTCTCGATACAATTTGGTCCAGCCACCGTCTTTTGCGGCTATTTCTTCCAATTCAGAATCAAGCATGCTTTTGATCTTGTCGCATGCCTCATCACCTCGCACTTGACCGTTTTCAATTACCCATGTCCCTGTGATTTTTCTTGCCGCCATCAGTGACCGATTCCTCTATTATTTGCTTCGAGAACGCGTGCCCAAACACCTCACTTATGTTCAGGAAACAGCGCGGTTAGGGCTTCTCTGTTCGCTGCACTCACACCGCGCTCAGTTACCAGGCCGGTGATATATTCGCGGGGGGTTACGTCGAAGGCGTCGTTGCGGGCTTTGGTCTCGGGCGGGGCGATCAGGATGGTCTCTATTTTGCCCGCGTCGGTGATGCCGGTTAGGTGTGTTACCTCTCGGCTGCTACGTACTTCGATCGGCATTTCCGTTAGGCCGTCATCCATGGCCCAATCAATGGAAGGCGAGGGTGCGCACACATAGAAGGGCACATCGTTATCGTAGGCGGCCARYGCCTTCAGGTAGGTGCCRATTTTGTTGCAGACATCGCCGGAGCCTGTGGTGCGGTCAGYGCCGGTGAAAACCATATCAACCATGCCCTGCTGCATCAAATGCCCGCCAGCGTTATCAACGATCAGCGTATGCGGGATGCCGTGGTTGGCCAGTTCCCACGCGGTTAGGCTGGCGCCTTGGTTGCGCGGGCGGGTTT